>JAJZWW010000289.1 GCA_021846485.1 Actinomycetes bacterium | reverse complement strand
GCCCGGCGGCCGAGCGCCGCCCGGGTGCTCGGCGTCTCGAAGGCACGCTCGCCGGCCCGCGCCGCACACCGACGGCTGGGCTCGTGACCCCGGGTGGTGCTACCTCGACGGGCTCGAGGCGACGGTTGCGAGGCCCACTCCGACTACCCGCCGGGGACTCCCCTGGCGAGCGCCACGCCGCAGCGGGCCAACCTCGCCGGGTGGCGACCGCCCGCCGGGCCCTGGTGAACGGCACCGCCTTGCCGCCGCCCCCGTGCCGGCCCGTCCTCCGGGAAGGTCCCTGTCCCGCTCCTGCCCCTGCCCCTGCCGGTGCTGGCCGCTGCCAGTGCTGGCCGGTCTCTGGGGAAAGTCCCCGCCGGCTGCCGCTGCCGGTCCTCCGGGGAGCTGCGAAGATCGGCGCCGGCCCCGAGACCCGGGGCCCGGAGGAGGTGGGAACCGGTGCCTGGACCGCTGCGCGGGGTGCGGGTCGTCGAGCTCGCGGGGATCGGCCCGGGGCCGTTCGCGGGGATGGTCCTGTCCGACCTGGGAGCCGAGGTCGTCCGGGTCGACCGTTCGCACCGGCTCCCTGTGCCCTCCCCCCCGCCGGGCACCGACGTGCTGGCTCGGGGCCGACGCTCGATCGCCGTCGACCTCGGGCGACCCGAGGGCAGCCAGCTGGTGCTCCGGCTGGTCCGCCGGTCCGACGCGCTGATCGAAGGGTTCCGCCCCGGCGTCGCCGAGCGCCTCGGCGTCGGGCCCGACGCCTGTCTCGCGAAGAACCCTCGCCTGGTCTACGGCCGGATGACCGGCTGGGGCCAGGACGGCCCGCTCTCCCGGGCGGCCGGCCACGACATCGACTACATCGCCCTCTCCGGCACCCTGTCGCTCCTCGGCCGGCGGGGGGAGCCCCCCGTGCCACCCGTCAACCTGGTCGGCGACTTCGGGGGCGGCGGCATGCTGCTGGCGCTCGGGGTGGTCTGCGGCCTGCTGGAGGCGACCCGTTCCGGACGCGGCCAGGTGGTCGACGCAGCCATGGTGGACGGCGCCGCGCTGCTCTCCAGCATGATCTGGGGGCTCCACGCGGCCGGCAGCTGGGGGGAGCGGGGCACCAACCTCCTCGACACCGGCGCTTGGTACTACGAGGTGTACGAGACCGCCGACGCCAAGCACGTCGCCCTTGGGTCCCTCGAGCCGCAGTTCTACGCCGAGATGCTCGAACGCACCGGCCTCGCCGCAAATCTCGACGGCGGTGGCCCGCTCCCCGACCCGGGGGACCGGGCGAGCTGGCCGGCGATGAAGGCGCGCATGGCCGCGCTCGTCCGCACGAGGACCCGCGACGAGTGGTGCGCCCTGATGGAGGGCACCGACGCGTGCTTCGCCCCGGTGCTCGACCTGCACGAGGCCCCCGCTCACCCCCACAACGCCGAGCGGGGGACCTTCGTCGAGGTGGGCGGCGTGACCCAGCCGTCGCCCGCCCCCCGCTTCAGCCGCACCCCGCCGGACCCACCCCGGCCGCCGGTGGGCCCCGGCGAGGACACCGACGCGATCCTCGGCGAGCTCGGTGTCGCCCCCGACGAGATCGCCCGCCTGCGGGCCGGCGGGGTGGTGAGCTGAGCCACCGGGCCTGCCGGCCCGGCCCGGCTCAGCGCAGCGCAGTCCGGGTTGCCCCGACCAGGATGCCGAGCACCTCCCGGGTGTCGCCGAGGTCCGGGAGCACGGCGTCGGCGCCGAGCGCCCCGAGCTCGTCGACCGGGTAGGTGCCGGTGGCGACCAGCAGGCAGCGCACGCCGCCGGCCCGGGCGCAGTCGAGGTCCCGGGGAGTGTCGCCGATCACCCAGGTGTCAGCGGGGGCGACCGCCGAGCCGAGCCTCTCGGTCGCCCGCCGGCGGGCGATGGGCACCAGCGCGTTGCGGTCGATGTCGTCGCTGCCGAACGCCCCGATGCCCACGTCGACGAGCCCGTCGAGCCCGAAGGCGGCCAGCTTGACCTCGGCGTTGGGCCGGAGGTTGCCGGTCAGCACCCCGGAGGCGACGCCGGGGTCGGCGGCCAGCTCCGAGAGCACCTCGGACACCCCCGGGCACACGCTGCCCTGCCCGGCGAGGAGGTCGGACACCTCGGCGAGGCGGGCGACCAGCCGGTCGAGCACGGCCTCGACGGTCCCGGGCTCCGGCTCTACGCCGAGGAGGCGGAGCTGCTCGCCGACGATCAGCGGGTCGGTCTTGCCGCTCATCCTGACCCTGCCGGGGGGCGGCTCGCCGACCACGTCGCCGACCGCCCGGTCGAAGACCTCCGCGGCCAGCGGCCCAGCCCGCACCAGCGTCCCGTCGATGTCCCACAGGAGCAGGCGGCGGAGCACCGGGGCAGGTTACCGGTACCCGACGAAGGGCAGACTGCCGCCATGACCATCACCCCGGTGCGGATCACCGAGACCCCCGAGTGGAAGGCGCTCGCCGAGCACCAGCGGAGCCTGGCCGGCCGGCACCTGCGCGAGCTGTTCGACGCCGACCCCGCCCGGGGTGAGACCATGACCGTCGACGCCGCCGACCTCCATCTCGACTACTCGAAGAACCGCCTGACCCCCGAGACGGTCCAGTTCCTCGTGGCGGTGGCCGAGCGCGCCGGGCTGCGCGAGCGGATCGACGCGATGTTCGCTGGTGAGCACATCAACGTGACCGAGGACCGGGCGGTCCTGCACGTGGCCCTCCGGGCGCCGGAGGGCACCCGGATCACTGTCGACGGCCACGACGTGGTGCCCGACGTGCACGGGATCCTCGCGAAGATGAGGGACTTTTCCCGGCGGGTGCGCAGCGGCGACTGGCTCGGGCACACCGGTAGGCGGATCCGGGCGGTGGTCAACATCGGCATCGGCGGCTCCGACCTAGGCCCGAAGATGGCCTACGAGGCGCTGAAGGACCGCACGGACCGCTCGATCGTGTTCCGCTTCGTCTCCAACGTCGACGGCAGCGACATCTGGGAGGCGACCTGCGATCTCGACCCGGCCGAGACGCTGTTCGTGGTGAGCTCGAAGACTTTCACCACTTCGGAGACGATCGCCAACGCCACCACCGCGCGGGAGTGGCTGCTCGCCGGCCTCGGCGACCCGGCCGCGGTGGCCCGGCACTTCGTGGCGGTGTCGACCAACGCCGAGAAGGTGCAGGAGTTCGGGATCGACCTGGGCAGCATGTTCGGCTTCTGGGACTGGGTGGGAGGGCGCTATTCCTACGACTCGGCTATCGGATTGTCGCTCATGATCGCGATCGGGCCGGAGGCGTTCGGGGAGATGCTCGGTGGTTTCCGGGCGATCGACGAGCACTTCCGGGACACCCCCTTCGAGCGCAACCTCCCGGCGCTGATGGGCCTGATCGGCGTGTGGTACTACGACCTGTGGGGAGCCGAGACCCAGGCGGTCCTACCCTACGACCACTACCTCTCCTGGTTCCCCGACTACCTCCAGCAGCTGGAGATGGAGAGCAACGGCAAGTCGGTGACCCTCTCGGGTGAGCCGGTGGAGCTGCCCACCGGCCCGGTGGTGTGGGGCACTCCGGGCACCAACGGCCAGCACGCCTACTACCAGCTACTACACCAGGGGACCCGCCTGGTGCCCGCCGACTTCATCGGCTTCCTCCGCCCTCACCACCGCGTCGGTGCCCACCACGACATGCTGATGGCCAACTTCCTCGCCCAGACCGAGGCCCTGGCGTTCGGCAAGACCGCCGAGGAGGTCGAGGCCGAGGGGGTGCCCCCCGCCCAGGTGCCTCACCGGACCTTCTCCGGCAACCACCCGACCAACACTCTCCTCGCCCCGGCGCTCACCCCCCGGGTCCTCGGTGAGCTGGTGGCGGCCTACGAGCACCGAGTGCTCACCCAGGGGGTGATCTGGGGCATCGACAGCTTCGACCAGTGGGGCGTGGAGCTCGGCAAGGCCCTCGCCCAGCGGATCGTGCCGGAGCTGACCGCCGAAGCGGCCCCCGAGCTGCACCACGACAGCTCCACCAACGCCCTGATCCGCCGCTACCGGGCGGCCCGGGTCGGCTGACGAGGCGGCGCGACAGCCTCCAGGCTCGGTTTCTCAGGCGGTGGCGGCCGCCGTAGCCGGGCGGTCGTTGATCGCCCCCGTGTGGTCGCGCAGCGGCCGGGCGTCGCGGCCGCAGTGCGCGGCGAGGATCTCGGCGCAGATCGCCAGGGCCACCTCCGGGGCGGCGCGCCCCCCGAGGTCCAGGCCGATCGGACGGTGGATGCGGTCGAGCTCCTCTGCGGACCGGCCGGCCCCCGCCAGGCGTTCCAGGCGCCGGGACTGGGTCTTGCGCGAGCCCATCGCCCCGACGTAGGGCAACCCGGCGTCGAGGCCGGCACCGAGGGCGGGTACGTCCACGTGCGGGTCGTGGCTGAGCACGACCAGGGCGGCCGACCCACCCGCCCAGGCGAACGTCTCCTGCAGGGTGTCCCACCCACCCCCGCCGTCGGGGCGGTCCTCGACCGCCAAGAGGTCCCAGCCGAGCAACCTGCCCTGGGCGGCCAGCGCATCCACGAGCTCACCGCTGCCGACGACCACCAGCCGGGGCGCGGGGACCCAGGCTTCGACCAGCACCCCGCCGGCGGGGTCCTCGACCCGCCGGGTGGCGCTGTGGCCGGCTTCGAGGAGCCGGCCGGCCTCGGCAACCGCGGCGGGGGAGGGCGGCTCCAGGGCACCCCAGACGTGGGCGCCGGGGCCCACCACCTGGGAGGCCGCTG
>JAJZWW010000288.1 GCA_021846485.1 Actinomycetes bacterium | reverse complement strand
TCTGTGTCCACGGAACCTCCCATGATCGCCAGTCTGACGCTCGGGTCGACCGGTGGGTTCCCCGCTCGAGAACTTTTGAGGAAACGCTCAGCTTCCTCTTCGGCTCGCGTGCGGGGGTGACGCGCCACCAAGGCCTCCGCCCGGGGCCCGGGGCTCCACTCTACCGGACCCCGCCGGCGCGCGCCAGGGCTCACCCGGTCGGGTTGACAGACCCCGGGCCAGCCCCGACAATGAGGGGCGAGTGAAGCCTTCCCGTCTGCTCTCCGTCCTCCTGCTCACCTAGGCGGACACCACCCGGTGCCCGCCAGACCTCCTGCGCCCCTCGGGCCAGGAGGTCTTTTCGTTACCGGCCCCCGGAGGTCCTGATGGCGTCGTACGCCTACCCCACCCCCTGCGACATGCCCTACCAGCGGTACCGGCCGTACCGGCCGCTCGTGCTCGCCGACCGCACCTGGCCCGACCGTGAGCTCTCCGCCGCGCCCCGCTGGTGCAGCGTCGACCTGCGCGACGGCAACCAGGCGCTCATCGACCCGATGGACCCGGCCCGCAAGCTGCGGTTCTTCGAGGCGCTGGTGGGGATGGGCTTCCAGGAGATCGAGGTCGGCTTCCCGGCTGCCTCCCAGCCGGACTTCGACTTCATCCGCCAGATCGTCGAGGAGGACCGGGTCCCCGACGACGTGGCCATCCAGGTGCTGGTCCAGTGCCGCCCGGAGCTGATCGACCGGACCTTCGAGGCGATCCGAGGGGCGGCCAACGCCGTGGTGCACTTCTACAACTCGACCTCGACCCTGCAGCGGCGGGTGGTGTTCGGCCTGGACAAGGGGGGCATCGTGGACATCGCCACCTCCGCGGCGCGCCTCGTGCGCAAGATGGCCGACACGGTCCCGAGCACCAACTTGGTCTACGAGTACTCCCCGGAGAGCTTCACGGGCACCGAGCCGGACTTCGCCGTCCAAGTCTGCGAGGCGGTCATGGAGGTGATCGAGCCCACCCCGGACCGGCCGATCATCTTGAACCTGCCCAACACTGTGGAGATGTACGGACCGCAGGTCTACGCGGACGTGATCGAGTGGTTCGGCCGCACGATCCGCGACCGCGGCTCGGTGGTCCTCTCGGTGCATCCCCACAACGACCGGGGGACCGCGGTGGCCGCCGCCGAGCTCGCCCAGCTGGCCGGGGCCGAGCGGGTCGAGGGGACGTTGTTCGGCAACGGGGAGCGCACCGGCAACGTCGACGTGGTGACCCTCGCGCTCAACCTGTTCAGCCAGGGGGTCGACCCTCGCCTGGACATCTCCGACATCGACGGGCTCAAGCATGTCGCCGAGCACTGCAACCGCTTGCCGGTCCACCCCCGACACCCCTACGCCGGGGACCTGGTCCACACCGCGTTCTCCGGCTCCCACCAGGACGCCATCAAGAAGGGCATGGCTGCCATGGAGGACGGCTACGAGACCTGGGAGGTCCCCTACCTGCCGATCGACCCCAAGCACGTGGGTCGCACCTACGAGGCGATAATCCGGGTCAACAGCCAGTCCGGCAAGGGCGGGGTCGCCTACCTGATGGACACCGAGCACGGCCTCGACCTGCCCCGCCGGCTCCAGGTCGAGCTCTCCAAGGAGGTGCAGGCGGTCACCGAGGCCTCCGGCACGGAGATCAAGCCGGGCGAGCTGTGGGAGGTCTTCACCCGCACCTACCTGCCCGACGACGCCGGCGTCCGGCTGCTCGCCTCCGAGGTGAGCTCCTCGGGGGAGCACGCCACCCGGGTCACCGCCCAGGTGCTGGTCGACGGGCACCACCGGACCCTCACCGGCGAGGGCAACGGCCCTGTCGCCGCCCTGGTCGAGGGCCTGCGCTCCGAGCTCGACCTCGACCTGTCGGTGCGCGACTACCACCAGCACGCCCTCACCGAGGGGACCGAGGCATCGGCCGCCGCCTACGTCGAGGTGGTCGGCCCCGGGGAGCGCACTGCATGGGGGGTGGGCATCGACTCGTCCACCCTCGACGCCAGCCTCCAGGCGGTGATCAGCGCGGCCAACCGGCTCCGAGCCCGGTAGGATCCGTGGCCGTGTCCCAGCAGACGACCGACGAGCAGGCCCCGCCCAGAGGTCACGTGAGGGTCGTCTACCTCGGGCCGGTCGCACCCCACTGGAGGGTCGACTCCGACTTCGGCGACCGGACCACCATCGAGGAGCTCCGCCAGCGGGCGATGGCCCGCCTCCTGCTCCTGCCGCCCCACGACCCGCAGTTCAGGCGCAACCGCGAGCGGGTCGCACGAGACGCGGAGCGGGAGAACCTGCTGCTCGACTGGGACTTGGGGTTGCCCGAGGACGACTCCGGCTCCTGAGGGACCGGACGGCCGCCCGAGTCGCGCCGGGTCGGCCCACCGGGCGGGGAGGCCGGGCCCCCGGTGGGTAGCCTGGGAGGGTGACCGACGCCACCGCCTCCGCCGCGCGCCTCGGCATCGGGGTCGACGTGGCGGCCGGCGAGTGCACCGGTGCCGAGGTGGACGGGCCGCGCCGCTACATCAACCGGGAGCTGTCCACCGTCGACTTCAACCGGCGGGTGCTGGCCCTGGCCGCCAACCCCGACCAGCCCCTGCTCGAGCGGCTCAAGTTCCTGGCCATCTTCTGCTCCAACACCGACGAGCTGTTCGAGGTCCGTGTGGCCGGCCTCAAGGACCAGCAGGCGGCCGGGGTGTCGAGCACCGCCCCCGACGGCCTCTCCGTGGACGACCAGCTGAGGGCCATCCGCAAGGAGATGGGCGAGCTCAACGAGCAGCGCCGGCGGCTGCTGTTCGACGAGCTGATCCCGGCGCTCGCGGAGCGGGGCGTCCGCCTCTCCCGGTGGAGCGACCTCCACGGCGAGGACCGCGCCGCGCTGCGCAGCGTGTTCGACGAGCGGATCTTCCCGGTGCTCACCCCGCTCGCGGTGGATCCCGGTCACCCTTTCCCCTACATATCCAACCTGTCGCTCAACCTCGCGGTCATCGTGTCGGACCCGTTCAACTCCGATCGCCGCTTCGCCCGGGTGAAGGTCCCACCGCTGCTCCCCGGCTTCCTGGCGCTGCCCGACGGCGAGCGGTTCGTGCCCCTGGAGCAGGTCATCGCCGCCCACCTCGACGTGCTGTTCCCCGGCATGGACATCGCGAGCCACCACCCTTTCCGGGTGACCCGCAACGCCGATCTCACCTTGGAGGAGGACGAGGCGGACGACCTGCTCGCCGCGGTGGAGATGGAGCTGCGCCGCCGGCGCTTCGGCCGGGCGGTGCGCCTCGAAGTGGACCGGTCGATCACCGACGAGGTGCGCACGCTGCTCACCCGGGAGCTCGACCTGGCCCCTGAGGACGTCTACGGCATGGACGGCCCCCTCGATCTCGGTGGCCTGTGGGCGGTCCACGACGTCAACCGCCCCGAGCTCAAGGACGAGCCCTACGTGGCGCCCGCCCCCGCTGCGCTCGCCGGCCCGGGAGGTGACGCACCGCCCGACGTGTTCGCCGCGATCCGGCAGGGCGACGTGCTGGTGCACCACCCCTACGAGAGCTTCGCCAGCTCGACCGAGGCGTTCGTCGCCCAGGCCTCGCGCGATCCCGGGGTGCTCGCCATCAAGCAGACCCTCTACCGCACCTCCGGGGACAGCCCCATAGTCCGTGCGCTCATCCGGGCCGCCGAGCGGGGCAAGCAGGTCGCCGCCCTGGTGGAGCTGAAGGCGCGCGGCGACGAGGCGGCCAACATCGGCTGGGCCCGTGCCCTCGAGCGGGCCGGCGTGCACGTGGTCTACGGCCTGGTCGGGCTTAAGACCCACTCCAAGACCGCTCTGGTGGTCCGCCAGGAGTCCGACGGGATCCGCCGCTACTGCCACATCGGGACGGGCAACTACAACTCGGCGACCGCCCGCCTCTACGAGGACCTGGGGATCCTCACCGCCGACCCCGAGCTCGGCGCCGACCTGACCGACTTGTTCAACTACCTCACCGGCTACAGCCGTCAGGTCGAGTACCGGCGGCTGCTCGTCGCTCCGCTCGGCTTGCGGATCCGGATGCGGGAGCTGATCGAGCGGGAGGCCGGCTTCGGCGAGGCGGGCCGCATCGTCTGGAAGCTCAACAACCTGGTCGACCGGGAGATCATCGACACCCTCTACGCTGCCTCCGCCGCCGGGGTGCGGATCGACCTGATCACCAGGGCGATCTGCTGCCTCCGCCCCGGGGTGCCCGGCCTGTCGGACAACATCCGCGTCCGCAGCCTCGTCGGGCGCTGGTTGGAGCACTCCCGGATCTACTACTTCGGCGCCGGCCACGGCGGCGACCACGAGCCGGCTACGCCGGTGCGCCTCGACGGCCGCCGGCCGCTGCCCCCGTCGGTGCCGGACGCCGGGGAGTACTACATCGGCTCGGCCGACATGATGGAGCGCAACCTCGACCGCCGCGTCGAGGCAGTCGTGCCGGTCCCCCCGACGCTGCACCCGAGGCTGCGCGAGGTACTCGAGGTGGAGCTGGCCGACGACCGCCTGGCGTGGAAGCTGCAGGGCGACGGGACCTGGACCAAAGTGCCCACGCAGTGGGGGATCTCGGCCCACGACTGGCTGCAGGAGTCGGCACGCCTCCGGGACCGCTTGCGCCGCGAAGGGGACCCGGCGAGGATCATGCCGTGAGCAGCCCTCACGCCGCCGTACCACCGCAAGTTTCCGCCGGCGCCGCCGTTCCGCCGCCGGGCCCCGCCGGCGCCGCCGTTCCGCCGCCGGGC
>JAJZWW010000287.1 GCA_021846485.1 Actinomycetes bacterium | reverse complement strand
CCCGGGGGGTGAGGGCCGCGACCGAGTCGATGACCACCACGTCGAGGGCGCCGGAGCGGATCAGCATGTCGGCGATCTCCAGCGCCTGCTCCCCGGTGTCGGGCTGGGAGATGAGCAGGTCGTCGATGTTGACACCGATGGCCTTGGCGTACACCGGGTCCATGGCGTGCTCGGCGTCGATGTAGGCGCAGATCCCGCCGTTGCGCTGGGCCTCGGCCACCACGTGCATGGCCAGGGTCGACTTGCCCGAGGACTCCGGGCCGAACAGCTCGACCACCCGGCCGCGCGGGAGGCCGCCGATCCCGAGGGCGATGTCGAGCGACAGCGCGCCGGTCGAGACGCTCCCTACCTGCATGTGGGTGTTCTCGCCCATCCGCATGACCGCACCCTTGCCGAACTGCTTCTCGATCTGGCCGAGGGCCATGTCGAGGGCCTTGTCTCGCTCCACTGGAGCTCCTCTCGCTGCTCGTCCGCCCGGGCGCCCCTGCGGGCTGTCCGGGCGGTGGTCCGGTCAAGAGACACCGTACGAAGGGGGTGCGACCACGACCGTCGCCGGCGGGACCACACCCGTGTAACACGGCGATCGTAGCCCCGAACGCGTGTTCGGTGGTGGATGCTCCGAGGTCCCGGTGGCGACCCGGACGGCCGCCAGTTGGCAATCCGCCCCGGAGCGCCTATGTTCTGGCTCCGGAGGGGTTCCGACCGATCCAGGAGGGGAAGCACATGCGACGTTGGAAGCGTCTCGGCGCTGCCGTGGGTTCGCTGGGACTGGTGCTCGGCACCGTCGGCCTGGGGGTCAACCCGGCCGCCGCGGCCAGCGCCCGCCGTGACGTGGTCCCGGGAGGGGCCACCAGGGCCGAGCGCTCCGCGCGGGTGGCCGCGCTGCCCGCCCGCAGCCCCGTCCGCTTCGACCTGGTGCTCGGCTGGCGCCACCCGGCCGAGCTGCGCGCCGTGGTGCACGAAGTGTCCACCCCCGGTTCGCCCTACTACCACCACTTCCTCTCCGCCGCCGGCTTCGACGCCCGCTTCGCCCCCACCGCCCGGAGCCTCGCCCGCGTCGAGCACTGGCTGCGCGCCAACCACTTCCGGGTCGAGGCCGCCCCTCCCGGCCGTCTCCTCGTCGAGGTGGTGGGCAGCGCCGCCCAAGTGGAGCGGGCCTTCCGCACCCACCTCGGGATCTACCGGGTGCAGGGCAAGGACGTGCGCCTCGCGTCTGGCCCGCTCACCATCCCCGCCGGCCTGCGCGCCTCGGTGTCCACCGTCGCCGGGGTCAACGAGGTGCTGGCCACCGCCACCCTGTCGAGCTCGCTCGGCAGCCCGGCCCGGCTACCGGTCGGCACCGAGCACCCCGGGGGCAACCCGCCGTCACCCCCCGGACCGCCGATGCCCCCGAGCCCCCCGTCGCCGCCGAGCGGGCCTTCCGCGCCCTCCAACGGCGAGCCGCCCCCGCCGACCGCCTTCGTGCCGGTGGGCCCGTGCTCGACCTACTGGGGCGCGAACAACTCGACGCTGACCGCCCCGTCCCCCTACAGCGGCACCGTGCCGTGGGACACCTGCGGCTACACGCCCTCCCAGCTGCGCTCCGCGTACAACCTCGGCCATGCCCAGGTCGCGACCACGAGCGCCGTCCGCGAGCAGGCCCCGGGCGGCCCTGGACAGCCCGGCGGGCCGCGACGGCCCGGCGCCGGCCGGGGGGTGAAGATCGCCGACGTGCTCTGGTTCGACTCGCCGACCATCTCCAGTGACCTGAAGACCTACTTCGCAAAGAAGGACCCCAACAACCCGCTGCGGCCGGGCCAGTTCCAGAACTTCCCGCCCCCCCAGGTCGCCAACGTCAACGCCTGCGGCGCCGGAGGCGCCTACGTGGAGCAGGCCCTCGACCTGGAGGCCTACCACGCGGTGGCCCCGGCGGCCGGCATCCAGTACGTCGGCGCGGTCGACTGCACCAACGCCAGCCTGATCACCGCCGAGCAGCAGGCGGTCACCCACGGCGCCAACGTGATCAGCAACTCGTGGGCGGCGGACCTCGGCGACGTGTTCAACGACCCGGCGACGATCACCGCCTTCGAGGACGTGTTCCAAGAAGCCGCCGCCCAGGGCATCTCGGTGCTGTTCAGCAGCGGCGACAGCGGCGACAACGTGGCCGCCTTCGGCCTGCAGATCCCCAACTACCCGGCCACCGACCCCTACGTCACCGCCGTCGGGGGCACCTCGGTGCAGATCGGCCAGAGCGGCTCGGCCGAGTCCACCTACGGATGGTCCTCGGCGATCTCCAACCAGTCGAGCTCGGGGAGCTTCGGGCCGGTCGGCTTCTACGCCGGCAGCGGTGGGGGGACGAGCTACACCTTCCCCCAACCGAGCTACCAGGCCGGCGTGGTGCCCACCGATCTCGCCGAGCGCAACCTGGCGGTCAACGGCCAGGTCCCCTACCGGACGGTCCCGGACATCTCCATGGACGCCGACCCGTTCACCGGGATGCTCATCGGCCTCACCCAGGCCTTCCCGGACGGCTCGGACCACTTCGGGACGTTCGCGATCGGCGGCACCAGCCTGGCCGCGCCGCTGCTGGCCGGCGCGGTGGCCGACGCCGAGCTGGCCGGCAGTGGCCCGCTCGGGTTCCTCAACCCGACGCTCTACGGGGAGTACTCCTCGCTGCAGAGCGCCGGCGCGCTGAGCCAGGTCGATCCGACCAACCTGCTCGGGACCAGCGCCGGCAACCCTCTGGGCACCGACTCGAGCACCGGGGAGAACTCGCCGGGGGCGCCCCAGGGCACCGCCGTCGAGGTGTACTCCAACGGCGACAGCGGCAAGGTGATCACCACCTTCGCGGCCTTCAACTACGAGGGCTTCGAGGCCTACCAGGACGGCACCGGGAACGTGTCGGTGCAGAACACCGCCCTGGACACCTTCGCCGGGTACAACAGCATGACCGGGCTCGGGACGATCGGCACCGGCTTCGTCGCCGCCCTGGCCCACACCGCCGGGTCTCCCACGACCAAGGCGTAGCAGGCCTCGCCCTCCGGCGCCCGGCGTGCCCCCGGGGCGCGCCGGGCCTGCCGGGGCGCGGTGCCGCCACGCCGAGCCGCCCACCTGGACCGCCCAGGCCACGGCCGGCCAAGCTCTTTCGATGAGCGACCCCCACCACCGGCCGGCGGCCCCACCCGCCACGGACGCCTCGCCCGACCCGGCCCGCCCGGCCCCCGAGCCGGTCGACGACCTGGTCGAGACCCACCACGTGATCCGCACCGTCGGCGGCGCCGAGCTGGCCTACAGCGCTACGGCCGGGCGGGTAGTGCTGCGCGAGGAGCACCTGGAGAACGAAGCGTTCAGCGGCCACCGGCCGAAGGCGGAGATGTTCCTCACCGCCTACACCCTCGACGGGGCGGACCCGGCCACCCGACCGGTCACCTTCGCGTTCAACGGAGGCCCAGGATCCTCGAGCGTCTGGCTGCACCTCGGGCTCCTCGGGCCCCGGCGGGTGGTGATGGGCGACGCCAACGCCCTCCTCCCGCCCCCCTGGGGGCTCACCGACAACGCCGAGACGCTCCTCGCGGTCAGCGACCTGGTGTTCATCGACCCGGTCACCACCGGCTTCTCCAGGGTGGTGGAGGGCGGCAAGCCGGCGGAGTACCACGGCTTCCAGCGGGACCTCGAGTCGGTCGGCGAGCTCATCCGGCTCTGGACGTCGCGCCAGGGGCGGTGGCTGTCGCCCAAGTACCTGGCCGGCGAGTCCTACGGCACGACCCGGGCCAGCGCCCTCGCCGACCACCTCCAACGCCGATACGGGCTGTTCGCCAACGGGGTGGTGCTCGTCTCGTCGGTGCTCGACATGGGCACGATCCGCTTCACCGAGGGCAACGACCTTCCCGCGGCCCTGTACCTGCCGACCTACGCGGCGATCGCCCACCACCACGGGCTGCACCCCGGACGGGACCTCGCCGGGGTGCTCGCCGAGGCCGAAGAGCTCGCCGAGCGGGACTACCCGTGGGCCCTCGCCCGGGGGGCCCGCCTCGGCTCCGCGGAGCGGGCCGGGATCGCCCGGCGGGTCGCCGCGGTGACCGGGCTGTCAGCCGACTACGTCGAGCGTGCCGGGCTGCGAGTCGAGCACCACCGCTTCTTCCGGGAGCTGCTGCGCGACCGGGGCCAGGTGGTCGGCCGCCTCGACGGGCGCTTCGTCGGCTGGGAGGCCGACGACGCCGGCGAGACGCCCACCCACGACCCGAGCAACGTGGCCATCCACGGGCCCTACGCCGCGGCGTTCAACCACTACGTCCGCCAGGGGCTCGGGTACGCCAACGACCTGCCCTACGAGATCCTCACCGACCGGGTCCAGCCGTGGAGCTACGCCGAGTTCGAGGGCCGGGCGGTGTCGGTCTCGTCGATGCTCGCCCAGGCGATGCGCCACAACCCCCACCTGCGGGTCCACGTCGCCTGCGGCTACCACGACGGCGCCACCCCCTACTTCGCCGCCGAGCACGCCTTCGCCCACCTGGACATCCCCGAGCAGCTGCGCTCGCAGATCGAGATGCGCTACTACGAGGCCGGCCACATGATGTACGTCCACGAGCCGAGCCGGAGGCGTCAGAGCGCCGACCTGGCCGCCTTCGTGACCGGGCGACCGGATCTCTCGTAGCCCGCGGGCCGGCGCCCGGGCCGAGCCCCGCCGGCGCCCTGCTCGGCTCGCCGGAGGCCACCCCGGCCCGGCCGGCCCGGCCCGGGCCAGGGCTTCGTGGGAGCAGCAACGAGCC
>JAJZWW010000286.1 GCA_021846485.1 Actinomycetes bacterium | reverse complement strand
CGTACTCCGGCAGCGGTCCGGCCTCGACGTCCTTGGCGAGCAGGTGATAGGTGTCGCACATCTCACCACCCCTGGCCACCAGGAACTGCTCGTCTCCGACCAGGCCGTCGTCGGCCACCCACCAGCGGATCTCATCCTCGCCCCACGAGCGCGCCTGGCTTTCCGCCTCTTGGGCGAAGGTGGCCAGAGGCCGCCGAGCGTAGGTCCATGCCTGCACCAGTCCCATCGTCGGCGAGCGCAGCCGGTCCGGGTAGCGGACAAGGACGAAGTCGTCAGTACGGACCTGGAAGGTGTCCGGGCCGGCTTCGGCCAGCCGTCGCTCGTCGATGGCGTCGGATGCCCCCACGATCCGCTCCCGAGTCCACCGTCGCAGCGGTCCGCTCGGCTCCGGGACGCTCACGAAGGCGGGTCGGTCACCGCAACAGCGGACCAAGGCGACACTCGAACACTATGACGTATGGGAGGCCCCTGAGCGCGCTCAGCGGTGCCAGCTACCGATCGGCGAGCGAGACGCAGCCGCACGCGTCACCGCAGCGCTCGGGATCAGACCGACGCCACGCCCCGCTGCAAGAAGCTCATGGCCCGCTGCCGGGCTGCTGCCTTGAGGTCGTCGGGTATGGGGACGGGCCCGCCCAGCCCGATGGCGGCGATGCCGGCCTGAGCTGCCTCCTCGACCACTCCGCCGACCGTGATGGCCAGGTCCGGGGTCCGGTGGAACACCAGCACCCCGTGATTGGCCAGCAGCACGGCCGGGACCCCGGGGAGGACAGCGGCACGGATGTTGGCGATCGCCTGCTCGGATCCACGGGGCCCGTAGTCGGCGATGGGCACGCCCCCGGGGAGGCCGAACATGGCCAGGGCCTCGACCCAGCAGCCGATGGGCCGATGCGCCACCGCATAGGCGGTGGCGAAGGGCGAGTGGGTGTGGATCACGCAACCCACCACGCTCTGGTCGGCGTACATCGCCGTATGCATGGCCACGACCGCCGCCTGGATTGGTGGTAATTGGCCTTCGCGCAGTGCTCCGTCGAGGCCGACTCGGACTACCGCCTCAGCGGGGTGGTCCCGGAGCGATGGGCCGCCCGTGAAGTACATCTCGTCCGAGTCGGGAGGGCGGATGCTGACGTTGCCGTGACCATTGGCCGAGATGGCCCCGCCGGCCACAACCCTCCGCGCCGCCTCGATGACCTGCTCCACGATGTCACTGTCCACGGCTTCTCCGACTCGATGGTGGCGCTCGAACTTTCGAGGAGGATAGCCAGCCAGTGGTCCGCCAGAGGAGGCCATCTGGCGACACGCCGCCAGCCGACCGAACGAGGCCCATGTCTGTCTCAGAAGCCGAACCCCCTGCGGGAACACCCCAGGTCAGGAAGGGTGCGCTGGCTGGAGCGTCCCGCAAGACCCGCCCGGCAATCTGCCCGGGACCCTGGGGGGGCTATCCGCGATACCGCCCGGCCCCCGCACATCGCTTGTAGCCCAACGACGAGAGCGCTCTGTCTCGAGCGGAACGCCCAGAACCTCCTGATCTGGCGTCCCGGCATCCTCTGCACCAGGAGCACCCGAGGAGTGCCGAACGACGGCTCTGGTATTTAGCAAGGCTCACTGTTCTGCCCAGATCGTACACGCAGAACATCAGCGGGACCGTCGCCGGCAGCGAGCAAGGGTCGGCTACAGACCTGGGGCCTCGTGCGTCGCTTCCGTCGGTTCGGGCTCGAGGACGTGCCGGGGTCCCGGTTGCCAGGTGCCCGGCGTGCGACGGTGCCGGGTGGTCCGTTCGGGTTGGTCGGGTTGCTCAAGGCCCCGTCGGGTGGCCTCGAGGACTCGTCCGAGGCGCTGCTGACTTCGGGTGGCGGCGGCGTGCTCGCCGGCCGCCCGTCGCCAGCGCCCGGCGGCGGTCACGCTGCGCTGGTCGAGTGCATCGAGGGTCGTCTGGAGGCCTCCGATCTCCTGGTCGAGCCGGCAGTGTTCGGCGGCGACGAGGCCTGCGAGGCGGTCCGCAGCGGCTGTGGCCTCGGGCAGGTCGCGGCGGGCGTGGCGTCGCTCGATCCAGCCGCCGGCGGTCGCGGTCTGTTCGATCTCGGCGCGCCGTGAGGCCTCATTCTCGGCTCGCCGGGCGGCGTCGCCGATCGGGCCAGCGGCGTACACGCCGGTCATGGTGGCCAGGTCGGCGAGGTGTTGCTGGGCGCAGGTGAGCGCCGTGCGAACATCGTCGCTGCCCTCCGGGGTGGTTGGTGGCCGTCCCGGTTGGGTGGCGGTGGCGAGGAGCCGGTCGTGGGCGCGGCGGAGGGCGACGATCCCGACC
This sequence comes from Actinomycetes bacterium, assembly GCA_021846485.1. GTDB lineage: Bacteria > Actinomycetota > Acidimicrobiia > Acidimicrobiales > Palsa-688 > JAKAQB01. Next base: position 2,448 of record JAJZWW010000286.1, on the reverse strand, counting down.
CGGCCCCGCTCGCCAATCGAGCCCGGGTCGGTGCCGGCCTTCCGGGTGTCGGGTAGGCCGGTGTCGATGGCCCAGGTGGGGGTGCGCCTGGCGGCCCAGTCCCGGGTGAGATCTTCTCTCGCCTGGTCGAGGTCGTCGGCTACGACATAGGCGGTCGAGGCGTGCCGGGCTCGGCTCATGGCCACATAGGCGAGCTCCCGTCCGCCGCCGTCGGCGTAGAGGTGGGCTCGCTCGACGGTCGCGCCCTGGGAGCGGTGGACGGTGGTGGCGTAGGCGTGCCCGATACGGTCGGCGCCGAGCTGCTCGCCGGTGAGGCGGATTTGGCGGCCGTCGTCGGCGCGCAGCGTGACCGCCGCGGCGTCGGCGTCGACGTCGGTGATGGTGGCCCGCTGGGAGGTGACCAGCCCGGCGTCCCGGTCGGGGGCGAGGGCGACGACCCGGTCCCCGGCCCGGTAGGAAACACCGTCATAGGTGGTGAGTTCGGGGCCGGTGAGCCGGCCGCTGGCGGCCATCCATGCCCGAGCCTTGGCGTTGAGCTCGGCGACGTTGGCGCGCCGCCACGCCAACAAGGCGGCCTCGGCGCCCCCGGCGGTGTCGGCCGCCCACCCGTCCACAGCGGCCTGCAAGGCGCTCTCACGGTCTGCGACGGGCCGGAGACGGTCGTGGCCGGCGTACCAGCCGACGGCTCGGCTGATGTCACCGTCGCGGAGCTGCTCGAGAGCAGCCCGCTCCTCTGGGTTGGTCTGCCGGCGGTTCTCGGTGAGGTGGTGGACGGCGTCGGGGTGGCGGGCGACGAGGGCGGCGAGCGCGCCGCCGGGGCCAACAGCACCGAGCTGACGGTGGTCTCCGGTCTCCGACCACGATCAGCTTGGCGCCGGCGAGCTGGGCGTGGGTGGTAAGCCGGGCCAGGTCGATGTCGTCGGTCATCCCGGCCTCATCGAGGATGACCACGCTCCGATCGTCCAGGTGGAGCTGGCCCCGGTCGAGCCGGCCGACGAGTGACGCCAGCGTGGACGAGGACCCGAGGTCGGCGCCGTCGGCGAGGGTGCGGGCCGCCTGACCGGCGGTCGCGGTGCCGAGCACCTGGCAGCCGGAGGATTCGAACGCGGAGGCGACAGCCGCGAGCATCGTGGTCTTGCCGGCACCGGCGACCCCGACGACCAGTTCGACTCCACGCCCCGAAGAACAGATCGCTTCGACCGCCCGGCGCTGCTCGCCGGCCAGCCGCCCCCCGATACCAGTCTCGGTGTCGGCGACCGCGACGGCCACCACATCGGGCGCCCCGACCGGGGCGTCGGTCCGGTCGAGCCCGGCGGCGATCCGCTCGGCGATCACCTCCTCCCGGGCAACCACCGACGCCAACGCGTGGACCGCTTCTATCGCCCCCGCCACCCCGACCAAAGGGATCACCTCAGGGTCGGCCAACACCCGGGCGGCGACCGCCTCGACCAGCCGGGGCTCCCACCCGTAAAGGTGCGGGGTGAGCTCGACGAGCAGATGCCGGCGGGAGAACACCTTCATCCGGGCCAACGGCCCGTCATCGGCGAGCAGCACGCCGAGCACCCGGCGCAACTCGGCGAGGCTCGGCTCGCCCACGATCCGAGCCCCCGAAGCCGCGTCGACCGACCCGGCGAGCCGCTCCGGGGTCCAGCCGATCGACGCCAGCTCGGCGGTCCAGCGGGCGAGCAACTCGCCCTCGGGGACGTGGCGTTTTGCGGCCCGGGTGGTCCGGGCGGCTACGCCACGAGCCCGGTAGGTGTCGGTCTCCAGCTCCCCGACCGCGGCGGTGATCTCCGCCGCCCGCTTGGAGTGCAACTCCAAGACCTCGTCGCCGATCCCGGCGATCCGCCAATGCCGCAACCGTCCCGACGGGCCGCTGTCGGCGGCGATCCCATACCCCAACTCGACCGCCTTCGCGGCCGCTGCCACCCGGCCGACCTGGGTCGCCGCATGCAGGTGCTCACGCCACAACGCGGTGGTCGCCGCCTTCCAACCACCCTGCTCATCCAGCATCTCGATCACGTTGGCGACCAGCACATGATCGTGCGGGCACGGGTCCCCCGCCCGGGACGTCGCGTGCCGGGTAACCGCGAAAACCAGGCCTGATGTTGCGGTCGGGACGTCGGGACAGCGGCCCGGCCCCGCCGGCCGCCACTTTTTTTGGTGACCGATTCGAGGTAGGCGAGGGTGGCGTCACGCTCGGCGTCCATGATCTGATGCATGTCCTCGGCGCGGCCGATCACCCCCAACTCAGCGACCGACTTGTGCGCCGAAATGACCAGTTCCATGCCGGGCCGGCGAGACGTGACGAGCCGCTCTGCGGTCACTGGATGGCGGGCGCCCCCGGGCCCGAAGATGGCCTCGTACCCGTCGGCCAAGACCGCCCCCGACAGGCCGAGGCGGGCTGCCCCGTCGCCGCCCCACACCAGTGGTGTCTCCCCCCGGGAG
>JAJZWW010000285.1 GCA_021846485.1 Actinomycetes bacterium | reverse complement strand
GATTGCCGAGACCGTCGCCATCTTCCTCGGCGTCCCGCTCGTCGCCGGCTACCTCTCCCGCGCCGCCGGCGAGCGCACCAAGGGCCGGGGGTGGTACGAGACGAAGTTCCTCCCGAGGATCGGGCCGCTCGCCCTCGTCGGCCTGCTCTACACGATCGTCATCCTCTTCGCCCTCCAGGGTCACACCATCACCGCCCACCCGCTCGAGGTGGCCCGCATCGCCCTGCCGCTGCTCGGCTACTTCGCCATCATGTGGTCCGGCGCCTTCGCCTGGGGCAAGGCCATCGGCCTGCCCTACGAGCGCACCGCCACCTTGGCGTTCACCGCCGCGGGTAACAACTTCGAGCTGGCCATCGCCGTGTGCATCGGCGTGTTCGGCGTCACCTCCGGACAGGCGCTCGCCGGGGTCGTCGGCCCGCTGATCGAGGTACCGGTGCTCGTAGGGTTGGTCTACGTCTCCTTGTGGCTCCGCCGCCGCCTCTACCAGCCCAGCTCCCTCGCCCCCGCAACCCGATGAGCCACCGACCGGCGCGGCTCCCCGGGGCCGCCGCGCGTCCGACACCACCGCCCCCCAGCTCAGCTCAGGAACTGTCGCAGAACCCGCGTGAAGGCGGCGATCGGACCATCGGCTACGCCCACCCCGTCGGTCAGGCGGCAGCCACCAGGTCGGGAGGCGGCAGCTCTGCGGCATCGAGCTCCCAGCTGCCGGCGGCGACGTTGGCCTCCACCTGCTCGGGCCTGGTAGCCCCGGCGATCACGCTGGAGACCTCCGGGTGGGCGAGCAGCCCGGCGAAGGCCAGGTCGACCAGGCTGTGACCGCGATCGGCGGCGAACGCCTCCAGCGCCTCGAGCCGCTCGAAGGTCGCCGAGTCGATCTCCCGGCCGGAGAGGCGGGTGCCCTCCGGCATCGGCTCGCCCCGGCGGTACTTGCCGGTCAGCAGGCCGTTGGCCAGCGGGAAGTACGGCAGCACCCCGACCCCGAAGTGCCCGCAGGCCGGCAGCAGCTCCGCCTCCGCGTCACGCTCGAGCAGGCTGTAGTGGTTCTGGGCGGAGACCATCGGCTCCCAGCCGTGCGTGCGGGCCGTCCAGTCGGCATCAGCGACCTGCCAGGCGGTGAAGTTGGACGAACCCACGTAGCGGACCTTGCCCTCTCCGACCAGCTCGTCGAGAGCCGCGAGGGTCTCGACGATCGGGGTCTTCGGGTCGGGCCGGTGCAGCTGGTAGAGGTCGATGTGATCGGTCCGCAGCCGCCGGAGGCTCGCCTCGACCGCCCGACGGAGGTAGCGCCGGCCCCCCCTGGCCTCTCGCTCGCCGGTGCCCATGTCGCTGCCCCACTTGGTCGCCAGCACCACCTCGTCGCGCCGCTTGCGGAGGACCTCGCCGAGGATCTCTTCGGAGCCGCCTCGGTTGCCGTAGGTGTCGGCGGTGTCCAACAAGGTCACCCCGAGGTCGAGGGCCCGCTCCACCACCTGGCGGGACGCGTCGAGGTCGAGGCGGCTGCCGAAGTTGTTGCACCCGAGCCCGACCACCGAGACGGTCAGCCCGGAGGATCCCAGTTGTCGATACCGCATCGGCCCAGTCTGCCCCAACCGGCGCGGGACCCGGTCGGTCGGGCGGCTCGGTAGTCTCGAACCCCCATGGTGCTCGCCTCCCGCAGCTCGCGACCGGCGAGCGGACGGCGGTGGCTGGCGGTCGGGGTGGTGGTCACCATCCTGGTCCTGCTGGTCGACGCCTCGGTCCGCTCCCGCTCCCCCGGACCCACCCGGGTGCTCGCCGGTTCGGCCTGGGCCGACAAGATCCTGCCCCTGGTGGAACGTTCCGACGTGCAGGGGAGGGAGCTGGCGGCGTTCTTCTCCGACACCAGCCCGACGTCGGGGGCGGCGGTGGCCCTGGCCCTCCACGACCTGAGCTCGGGAGCCCGGGCCACCCTGCGAGCCGACCAGCGCCTGCCACCGCCCGCCGACCTCGTCGCGGTGTCCGGCCTGCTCGAGAGCTGCCTGCTGGTCCGTTCGCAGGAGGCCGCGGCGATCGACGCAGCGGTGACCGGGGCGCTCGAGGCGCCGATCGGCGTCGGGGCGATCACCAGGGCGAGCCGGGTGCTCGCCAGCGCGGTGGCGCGCCTGGAGGTCGCCGACACGGCCTACGCGCTCTTCGCCCGGGAGCTGCCCGGATGGCTGCAGCTACGGCCGCCCGCCTCCCGGTGGGTCGGATCGGCCGGCGGTCCCGGGGGGGCCGGGGCGACCGCCGCGACCGAGTCGGCGTTCCTCACCTCCCTGCACCGCAGGGTCCAGCTGGCGGCGGTGTCGGCGGTGTCGATCGAAGCGGTGAGCACGACCCCCGCAGCGGTGACCACCCGCAACGGGGTGGAGATCCTCCCTCGGGACCACCGCCTGGGCGTCGAGGTGGTGGTGGGCAACACCGGCAACCGCGGGGAGCGCAACCTAACTCTCACCGCTTCGATCTCCCCGGCCGCAGGAACGGCCTCGGCCCGCCAGTACCTGGCCTCGCTGGCGCCGGGGACCTCCGACGCCCTCACCCTCGGACCGCTCTACCCACCGACCGGCACCAAGGTCACCCTCACCGTGACCCTCACCCCCGCCTCGGGGGACCCGGCCAAGCCCCGGGCGACGACCATCACCTTCGAGATGCCCTCCCCCAGCTCCTCGACCTCCACGTCGACATCCACATCCACATCGACGTCGTCGACCGCGGTCTCGGGCTCTTCTGGTTCGCCGGCCACCACGTCGGGCTCGTCGAGCACCTCGGGCTCGACTCCCACCAGCTCGTCGACCAGCGTGCCCGCCGGCAGCTCGGGGACCACCGGGACCTCGGGGACCGGCACCACCACCCCGACCACCTGAGCCGAGTAGCTGTCGCAAGACCACCTCCTGGAGGCGGTGACCGGCCCCGGGTCTCAGCCGACCGGGCGGCGCAGACGGGCGACCGCCTGGAGGACCAGCGGGTCGAGGCCCTCACCGCCGGCGTCGACGACGCCTTCCAGGCGTCCGAGCATCCACGGCGTCCAGAACGACCTCAGGTGCTCGGCGACCTCGCCGGCCGCCCGTTCGTCGGGGTGGTGGCGGAAGTTGGCCGCGATCTGGTTGGCCATGCGGACCTCCGACATCTCGGCCACCGACTAGCTCCCGGCGACCGGGACGGGGACCGGGCGGGACGGCCGGCGGACCTCCTCGGCGGCGGCCGGCGGGGAGGGCACCAGCTGCACCTGGACCGCGGTCACCTTGTACTCGGGACAGTTGGTCGCCCAGTCGGAGCTCTCGGTGGTCACCACATTGGTCCCCGACACCGGGTGGTGGAAGGTGGTGTACACCACGCCCTGGGGCATCCGCTCCGAGATGCGGGCTCGCAGCGTGGTCTGCCCGACCCGGCTGGTCAGGTGCACCAGGTCGCCGTCGGCGATGCCCCTGTCCTCGGCGTCGTGGGGGTGGATGTCGAGCAGGTCCTCGGGATGCCACACGACGTTGTCGCTGCGGCGGGTCTGGGCGCCCACGTTGTACTGGGTGAGGATCCGGCCGGTGGTGAGCAGCAGCGGGTAGCGCCGGCTGGAGCGCTCCTCGGTGGGCACGAACGGCGTCTCCACGAACCTCCCCAGGCCGCGCACGAACCGCTCCATGTGCATCACCGGCGTGCCGAGGGGAGCAGCGTCGTTGCAGGGCCACTGAACGCTGCCCACCTCGTCGAGCTTGGCGAAGCTCACCCCCGCGAAGGTCGGCGTGAGCCGGGCGATCTCGTCCATGATCTCGCTGGCCGAGTCGTAGTGCATGGGGTTGCCCATGGCGGTGGCGATCTCGCAGACCACCTCCCACTCCTGCTTGCCGACCTGGGAGGGGATGGCCGGGCGGACCCGGTTGATCCGCCGCTCGGCGTTGGTGAAGGTCCCGTCCTTCTCCAGGAACGACGTGCCCGGCAGGAGCACGTGGGCCAGCTCGGCCGTCTCGTTCTCGAACAGGTCCTGGACCACCAGCAGCTCGAGAGAGCCGAGAGCGGCCTTCACGTGCTGGAGGTTGGGGTCGGACTGGGCGACGTCCTCGCCCTGCACGAACAGGCCCTTGAAGCTACCCTCGACCGCCGCGTCGAACATGTTGGGGATCCGCAGTCCGGGCCGGTCCACGAGCGTGCGCCCCCAGTCGGCCTCGAACTGGCGCCTGACCGTGTCGTCGGCCACGTGGCGGTACCCGGAGAGCTCGTGGGGGAACGATCCCATGTCGCAGCTGCCCTGCACGTTGTTCTGACCCCGCAGCGGGTTGACCCCGACCCCCTCCCGGCCGACGTTGCCGGTGAGCATCGCGAGGTTGGCCATGCACATCACCGCGGTCGAACCCTGGCTGTGCTCGGTGACCCCCAGCCCGTAGTAGATGGCGCTGTTGGGCCCTGCGGCGTAGAGCCGGGCCGCGGCGCGCAGCTCGGCCGCAGGTACCCCGGTGACCTCCTCCAGCGCCTCGGGGCTGTACTCCGGGCGACCGACGAGCTCCTCCCAGGCGGCGAAGGACTCCGTCTCGCAGCGCTCGGTGACGAACTCCCGGTCCCAGAGGCCCTCGGTCAGGATCACGTGGGCCATCGCGTCGAGGACCGCCACGTTGGTCCCCGGGAGCAGCTGGAGGTGCTGGTCGGCCTGCACGTGGGGGGTGCGCACCAGGTCGATGCGGCGGGGGTCGACCACGATGAGCCGCGCGCCGCTTCGCAGCCGGCGCTTCATCCGCGAAGCGAACACCGGGTGGGCGTCGGTGGGATTGGCGCCGATCACCATGTTCACGGCTGCGGCCTCCACCG
>JAJZWW010000284.1 GCA_021846485.1 Actinomycetes bacterium | reverse complement strand
GACACCGCCCTACCCGACATCCGCCAGGCCAGCAGCGACCCGCAGGCCATCAGCGCCCAGGACCGGGTCAGGATCGTCGCCGTCTGCCACGCCCACGACCGGCTCCTCGCCCAAGCCACCCGCCCCGGGCCGGCCACCAACACCCCCGGAGGGCGCCGACGATGTCCGCGCGGCGCTCACCGAGGCCCAGCGCCACCTCGCCGACCTGGCCACCCTCGCCGGCGTGTACACCGCCGGGCCGATCGGTGACGCCGCCCGGCGAGCCGAACACGAGACCTCACGTCTCGCCGGGATCGAGCAGGCTGCGACCGCCGGCGGGTGGATCGAGCGGCGCCACGCCCGCCGTGCCCTGCCCGAGGTGAGCGCCGCCGCCACAGCCGCCGAAGATCGGCTCGCAGCCCTCGCCGACGCCGAACGCAGCCGGCTCGACCAAGAGACCCGCCACCTCCAAACGACCCTCGACGCCCTCGACCAGCGCAGCGCCACCGGCGTGCGGCGCTGGCAACAGGCGGCCGGCGAGCACGCCGCCGCCACCAGGAGCCAGCAACGCCTCGGCCGGGTCATCCAGGGCGCCCGCCGCCGCCTCGAGCAACCCGACGCGCCCACCCAAGGCCGCCGGCCCCCGAGCGGCTGGAAGGCTGCCCCTGGGTATGTCGCCGAGGCCGAGCCGCCGGCGGCAAGCACGGACGCCGCCCCCGGGCTGTAGCCAAGGGACGGAGTAGGCAGCCCCGGAGCCCGGCCGCCGTCCACCCACGCTTCGACCGGTCGGCTTGGGGACGAACCGGCAGAGAAGGTGGCCCTTCGTGGATCTTCGCGCAGCGCCGGGAATGTCCTCCCTGCTCGCCGCCAGGGAAGAGGTATGGCGGTACCGCTGTCGCAGATAGCGCACCCCGGCGGGAATCTTCACCGGGCGGGAGGCCCGCCGGGCGTCAGCGCCGAAGCTCCCAGTGCCGTCGCAAGCCATTCCCTGTCGGGCGGGGGGTCGACGGTCTCGCGTCAGCGGGCGGGCTTGCCCCGCCCGGGCAAATGGTGAAGCCTCGGTCCGGCAGCCAGTCCGAGTCCACGCCAGCGCCGGCTGGCCTGGCCTCTCGCGCCGGGAGGAAGGCCGTTCGTGGGCACTGCGTCAGCCGAACGTGGCAACAATCACCGATCCTTCTGGGCCTTCGTGGTGGCAAGCGCCGCTGTCGGGGCCGCGGCCGGCGCGCTGCCGGTTATCTTGGCCTTCGCCGTGCTGGACGTGACCCGCTCGGCCGCCGACCTCGGTGTGGTGCTCGCCGTCCAAGCAGTCACCAGCTTGGGGTTATCCCTACTGGGCGGCGTGGTCGCCGACCGTCACGCCCTTCGCCGCCTCCTCGTCGGCTCGGTCCTGCTCCGCCTGGCCGTGGCCGCTGGCTTCGCCGCGGTGCTGCTCGCCGGCCGGGCTCAGTTGTGGGAGCTGCTTGCCGTGGCGGTCGGCTACGGGTTCGCTGACAGCGTCTACACCCCAGCGTCGTCGGCAGTGCTGCCCCGCCTGGTCGCCACCGACGGCCTGAGAGCCGCGAACTCGACGCTCACCTCGACATCCTCGCTCAGCGCCCTGCTGGCCCCCGCGGCTGCGGGCGGCGTCATCGCGCTCGGCGGCGTGGGGTTCGGCTTCGTGGCCGACGCCGCGGCCATGGCCATCGCAGCGCTCGCCCTGCTCGCTGTCATCATCCCGCCACCGCCGGCCCACCAACCGCCTGAGACCTTCCCGGCTTCGTCGCTGCTCGACGACTTGCGGCACGGCTGGCGAGAATTCCGAGGCCGGGGATGGCTGTGGGGACTCACGTTGCAATGGGCCGTCTACGCTCTTGCCGTCCTCGGCCCTGTGACGGTGATCGGCCCCGTGCTGGCCAAGAAGCACCTGGGCGGCGCTGCCGCCTGGGGACTCATCGCCACATCGTTGGGCTTGGGCCTCATCGGGCGGGCGATCGCCGTCGGTCGCCTCCGGCTTCGCCGCCCGGCGCTGGTCGTGGCCGCGGTAGTTCTCGTCCTCCCCGCCGAGGCCGCCGCCTTGGCCGTTGGCGCTCCGCTGGGCCTGGTAATCGCGGCCGCCACGCTCACCGGTGTTGCCACCGGCATCGTGACCGTGACCACCCAGGCAACCATGCAACGCAATGTCCCCGCCGCTGTGCTCGCCCGGGTCAGCGCCTTCGACCTGGTCGGCTCCGAGGTCACCTTGCCGCTCGGATACGCCCTCGCCGGCGTAGTTGCCGCCACGTCCGAGACCGGTCCCGTGCTCCTCATCGGCAGCGGAATGCTCTGGATGATCAGCGTCGCCGTCATCGCCATGCCCGCGGTGCGCAGCCTCAGAGAGTCCGGCTCCGAGTAAGCCCGCCCACACTTCATAGTCAGCTGTGCCTGGGACGGATCCGCGACCAGCGCAGCTTGGCGAGGACCCACCCGGATTGTGCCTCGATGCCCGGTCCCGCCGGCGGCTCGGAACGCCGAGTGAGAGGAGCCTGCTCAGCTCTCGGCGGAGCGCAGCGCGCCTTCGGTGACGGCGCCCATCCCGACGAGGCAGGCCAAGGTGAGCATCCCGGCGGCGAGGAAGCTGTCCTGCAGCCCGAGGAGCTTGGCGGCCACGCCGCCGAGGACGGCACCGACCGGGACCGCCCCCAAGGCGACCAGCCGGTAGGCGGCGGTCGCCCGACCGAGTATCGCCGCAGGCACCACCCGCTGGCGGAAGCTGACGCTGGTCACGTTGTAGCACCCGGCGCCGAACCCGGCGACCCCCAGGGCCGCCCCGGCGGTGTAGGGGTCGACGAGCATGCCCGGGCCGGCCAGTCCGACCGCGAGGGCGAGAACGACCCAGCGAGCAGCTTGCCTCGCCCGATCCGCCGGACGAGGCGTTTGGTGGCGCCAGCACCGACGATCCCCCCGACCGCGAAGCACGACAGCAGGAGCCCGTAGCCGACTCGGGACAGGCCGAGCGGGCCCGGTGCCACGGCATAGAGGACAAGCACGACCACCGCGCTCTCCGAGGCGACGTTGGCCACTGCGGTCAGCACCGTGAAAGCCCGTAGTTGGCGGTGACCGGCGACTAGTTTCAGCCCCTCGGCAACATCGGCGCGCAGGCTCGACACCTGCTTGGTGTCGCTACCGCGAAAGGCGACGCCAGAGCTGGTCAACACCGCCGCCGCGAGCAGGTAACAGCTTGCGGCAGCCCACATCGGCGCGCCGAGCCCGAGCGCGACCAGCACACCGGCCAGCGGCGGCCCCCCGAGGCTGCCCACGGCGTGCTGCATCGAGAACAGCCAGGCGTTCGTCCCCTCCAGACCGTCCGAACCCACCACTTGGGGCAGCAGCGCCGAGCCGCTCGCCGCGATCAGTACCTGAGCTGACCCGACCACGAACGCGACCACGTCGAGCACGGCAAGGTCGACCGAGACAGCGCCGAGCAACACCGCCAGCGTCGCCAAGGCCGCGCCCCCGAGCGTCGCGGCGCCCGCCATCATCCGGCGCCGCTCGGCCCGGTCAGTGGCCACCCCCGCAGGGAGAGCGACCAACAGCTGCGGGAGCGTCGCCGCCAGGCCCACCCCCGCCACGGCGCCTGGTGTGCGGGACAGGTTCACCGCGACCAGCGGGAATGCCGCCAGCGCCAGACCGTCGCCTAGAGGAACGATCCGCCCTGTGCTGTCAGCAGACGACGAAGACCGAAGTCCCCGGAGCGCAGCCCGAGCCACAGGCGCTGGTCCCGCCCCACCGGCCGGACCGCCCCCGTCACCTACCCGACCCTAACCCCCCGTCCACCGGTCATCGGGTCACGGCGCCGTGTGCCGCCGGAGGATAGACCACCGGGACGTCCTCCTGCGATGCGATGGACGACCACAGAGTCGATTCGGCAACGCTCGGGGCGCCAGGACGCTGAGAGCTTGGTCGCCGAGGGCTTGGTGTAGCGGCGCTGGTCTGCGTGCCGGGCGTCGAGCCGCTGCGCACGGCCCGGTCGGCCTTGGCCTTGGCTGCTATGGTCGGCTCGTGCGTCGCATTCTCGATTGAGCTGACCGGATGTCTGTCCCCCGTAGGGGGACGTGTGTCGATCCGGTCGCTGTCCGCGCTGGGCTGCTGGCCCGCCGGACTCAATCAAGGAGTCTCTCATGTCGTTGTCTTCCGGCGCGGCGGCCTACGGCCGCCTGTTGCGCCTTCCCGCGGCGCGCCGCGCTGTCGTCGCGTCGTCTGTCTGCCGGCTCTCCTACGGGACGCTGGTACTGGCCATGTTGCTGGTGGTCGAGCAGGCCAGCAGATCTTTCGCTGTCGCCGGTGCGGCGACCGCCGTCTTCTCGCTCTGCACGCTGTCGGCGCCGGTCAAGGCCCGCTTCCTGGGTGATCGCCACCGGCGCGGGCGGGTGGGCTTGTTGAGCGCCGCATACGTCGGTTCACTCCTCGGGCTGGGACTGCTGGCCAGCCGTGATGCCCGCGGGGCGATACCGCTGGTTGCCGTGTCCGCTACGGCCGGCCTGTCCGTCCCGCCCGTGGGGGCGATGATGCGGGCTCGGTGGGCGTGGATCACGGCGCCGACGGACCGTCAGCGTGCCTTCGCGCTGGACGTCGCCTTGGAGGACGGCTTGTTCCTCGCCGGGCCGCTCCTCACCGGAGGGCTGGTAGCACTCGACGGGCCCGGACTTGCCATGTGGGTAACCGCTGCGCTCTTCACAGGTACTTGTTTACCGCATTTCGGGGCACGTTGAGGTAGGGCTGGTCGAATGATGCGTGTCCGCCGATGCGTGCGCTCGGCCTGGGCCGGGGATCAGCCGAGGAGGATGGCGAGCCCGGAGTC
>JAJZWW010000283.1 GCA_021846485.1 Actinomycetes bacterium | reverse complement strand
GCGAGAGGTGGCCGTAGCCTTCGACGACGACCACGTCGAAGGAGACCGGGGCGTCGACGAGCAGGCGGGACAACCCAGGTCGCACCCACCAGCCGCCACTCGACTGGTCGGCATAGGTGGCGACGTGGCGCCAACCCGGCTGGCGGGCGACCTGGGCGACAAGCCGGCCCACCTGGCGGTCCAGCCTGGTCCGGCCGGAACGACCGGGGACTTCTCGGGCGTAGATGGCAACTCGCCACATGGCGTCTCCTTCTTCGCGCGGCGTTGTTGGCGAGGAGACCTCGGCACGGCCGAGAAAGCAAGGCGGGAAGCGAGATCATGGTGCTGCCGGCGGTGCCTCGTCGGGCGGGCGATACAGGGTCCCTGTGCGGCCACCTCTCCCCACCTGCCCACCCGCGACCTGGTCGATAACCAGCAACCTCGGGTGGCCAGAGCTCGAGGGTCCATTGAGTGGTGGATCAGGCAGAGCACGGCATCGGCGCGGCGCCACGCGCCTCGGCGCCGGTTGTCAGGGCTGAGCGAACCAGGGAAGCACCGGTCATGGTTCGCCCCCCTTGATCGCGGCGGTGATCTCCTCGGGGGCCGGGCGTAGTAGGTGGAGCCGTCGCGTCGGACGTAGTACTCGGGCTTGTTCGCGTCGAGGGTCAAGGCGTGGAGGGCTCCGTTTTCCGGGCCCGACGTCGAGGACCTGATCTGCACCCTCTCGCCGACCCGTGCCCGTTCCACCGTGACGACATCACAGAGCGGCACCGGCGCGCCTGCTGCGATGCGTCACTGGTGAGATCGGGCGAGGACGCGGTCCACCTTGGTCGCTCCGGCGGCGAGGCCGAGCAGCAGGAGGGAAACCCACAGGCAGTTGAGGAGCGTGCCTCCGTACCCGAGCTTGGTGACGTCGATGAACGGGTACGGGTACCAGTGCACGAAGGATCCCCGGATCAGCGTGAACCCGAGCCAGCACACCGGAAAGACCAGGGACCACACCGCGATGCGCGCCGAGGTGAGCCCACGCGGACCGAACATCAGCCATCCGACCAGGGCCAGGACCGGCACGACGGTGTGCACGAGCTGGTTTCCGAGCTGGTCCCAGCCCTGCAGGTCGAACAGGCTCGCCAGGGCTATGTGATAGACGAGCCCGGTCACCGTGATCGCAACGACGCCGATCAGTCGCAACGTGGCGAACACCGGCGACGAGCGGTCCGGCTTCAGCGCGAGAAACAGCACCGTCGCTCCGACGATCAGGTTCGAGTCGACCGTGAAGAAGGCGAAGGTGTTGAAGGCCCGTTCGACCGGGGTGTGGAAGTGGCCGGTGCTGTTGTGCGCGGCGGTGACAATGCTGATGGCGATGCCAGCGGCGACGCAGAGCGCGGTCACGCCGAACCACAGGCGCGACCACTTGGCAGGCATCTCCGAACTGTAGGCGTCGCGTCCCTCTTGGTGACCGATGTTCTCTGACCTGGTCCAATTAGGAACCGCTTTGATGATCGCCCTGGTTCGGTGAGGCAGAAGACTGGCTCGTCGAAGGAGACGACTGACGCTGCGCCGATGTCGTGCCGCTCGAAGGCGTCATGAAGGGCGTGAAGAAGAACGCCCCTGTCCGACAGCTCGGGGAAGACCTCGACGCCGCCCGCCCGCTCAGCTGGCGGCGGGGTAGCGGGAGAACAGGCGGTGCTCAAGGCGGCGCAGGTAGCTGCGCCCGTAGGTACCGTCCTCGAGCCCGTTCCACAAGACTGCGGGAAGGTCGTGGTGCACCTCGCTCGATGTGGATGCGGCGGCCAGCGCGATCGTGGCGACGGTGTCGACGTCGCCGGTGTAGGCGACACAGGTCCGCAACAGCGTGCTGAGGCTTGGGCAACTGCCGAGCGCGGTCAATGCGGCGCGCACACTCATCCACCCCTCGGCTCCGACCGACCCGCTGAACGGCTCCGCCCATCCGCCCCGCCCGCCGGCCCGACGCAGCTCCTCGTCGACCCAGCGCGCCACGGCGCTTCGAGGGCCGAGGTGGTGATAGCAGTAGTGGGCGGCAAGGGCCGCCGCCTGGGCCGCCTGGATGCCCGCGTCGGTGTCGTGGGTGATCCGGGCCTGGATGGCGGCGTAGGCCAGGACCTCGGCCACCTCGGGCAGGACCCCGATCGGTCCGGCTCGCATAGCCGCCCCGCTCCGGCTGCTTCGGGGGTCCACCCGGGCGAGCAGCTCGACACCGGAGCTGACGCTGCGCAGCAGCTCGTAGAACCCGCGGGAGTACCCGACACGCTCGTCGCGACGGAACGCCGCCACGAAGCGCTCGGCGAGGTTCTCTGGCGTCCAGGGGTCCGCAGAGACGAGCAGCTCGGCGATGGCGATGCTCATCTGGGTGTCGTCGGTGTAGCAGCCGGGTCGAAGCCCATGGTGAAAGGGATGCTCAACGTAGCCGGTCAAAGTGTTGTGGGCCGCCACGAAGCTCGCTTCGGCGTACTCGAACCCCGCCCCATAGGCGTCGCCGATGGCCAGCTCCACTAACACGGTGGGATCCTTCGACCCATTGATGCCGGTCGCGACACCCGTGGGCATGCTTCAGGCCTGGCGGCCGGGCCCCATGCGGCGTCTGACTCGGCCACCGCTTCGGTGATCGAGGACGGACCACGCTCGTCTGGTGTCATGCGAGACATTCTCCCGTGCCCTGTCCTTCAGTGGTTGAAGGGCGCGCCGGCCAGGACAGCGACCACGCCGAGCGCGCCGGCGCCGATGATGGCGATGACGACGCCTCTTCGCAGGGCGAGCAGCCAGACGGCGGCGAGGCCCAGCACGGCAAGTTGCCAGAGGTGACCGAGCGCGAGGCCGAGGGGGATGGCCGAGCCGGCGATGGCGCCGATGACGGCGGGTCCGGCCCCGGTGAGGAACGCCTGGACCGAGCTGTTGGCGCGGATCTGGTCGAAGCGGGGGCCGCCGAAGAGGACGAAGCAGAACGACGGGGCGAAGGCCACCAGCGCCGCGAGCAACCCGCCGGTGACCCCACCGGCGGCGTAGCCGACGACGGCGACGGTCTGGACGACGGGGCCGGGCGTAACCTGGCCGAGCGCGACGGCGTTGAGGAACTGGGCGCCGGTCATCCAGTGGTAGGTGGTCACGGCGTCGTGCTGCATGAGCGGGACGATGACGAACCCTCCGCCATAGGAGAGCGCGCCGACCTTGAACGCCACCCACACGAGCGCCCCCAGCCCACCGGCCGCGGCCACATGACCGACGAGTGCGGGGACCACGGCCCGAGCCGTGGCCGGCCCGGTTGGTCGATGTTCTCGTCGGATGACGATCTCGGCCAGCCCACAGGCGACCAGCACCAGCACCAGGTAGGGGCCCACCACCGCCGCGGCCGCCCCTCCGGCCAGCGCGTAGCAGAGCCACCGGAGGTGTTGGCCTCGGCGGGGACCGATGCGCATCCAGCTCGCCGGGACGAGCCCCGAGGCCGCGTTCACCGCGACGGCGGGGACGGCGGCACCCGCGCCGGCCGCAGCCCCGAGGATCCACTCCGGCGGGTGGCTGGACAGGAACACCGCGGCGAGGACCAAGATGAGCACGAGCCCAGGGGTGATGAAGCACAGCCCGCCGACGACCGCTCCCGCCGTGCCGCGCAACCGCCAGGCGCAGAAGATCGCCAGCTGGGTCGAGGCCGGACCGGGGAGGAGGTTGGTCGCCGCGACCCCGTCCTCGAACTCCCGGGCTGGGATCCACTGCCGCTCGTCGACGCACAGGCGTCGCAGCAGGGCGATGTGGGTCGGAGGACCGCCGAAGCCGATGCAGCCGATGCGGGTCCACTCCCGCACGATCGTGGCCAGCGACACCTGCGCGGCGCCGCGAGGGAGGCTGTCGGCGCCGGGTTCGGTCACGGGGTCGTGTCGCCGAGGATCTCGGCGGCCAGCTCAAGCAGCTGGGCCTTGGCCTGCTTCAGGGTTCGCCGCCCCTTGGCGGTCGCGACGTAGGACCGGCGTACCCGCCCGCCGACCACCTGGGCCCGCGAGGTGACAAGCCCTTCAGCTTCCATCTTGTGCAAGGTCGGATAGAGCGAGCCGGGACTGATCCGGTAGCCGTGGCGGGCCAGCTCCTCGGCCATCCATGCCCCGTGGACCTCGCCGTGGGCGGCGTGGTGGAGGACGTGCAGTCGCACCGCGCCCCGGAGGAACTCTCGCATAGCAGGACCGTAGTTGATATCGAATAACGATATCGCGTTTCGTCTTGGTACTTCCCGCGCGTAGATCACCACAGGCCTTCAGTTGCCTGGCCGCGTCGCGCCCACGAACGCCTCGCCGCCACCCCAGTTGGCCCCGACCGTGCTCGGGAAGGCTTCGACTCTCACGGTCGCGCCGGTGTGCGGAGCGTCGACCATGACCGCCCGGCCGTTCTCCACACCAACGTAGATACCAACATGCTCGACGGCGGTCGGGCCTTGCCCGAAGAACACCAGGTCGCCGGGCACGAGTGGATCCCCAGACGCCAGGTGGTTGGTCGCGTCGTACTGGTCCTGAGCCACCCTTGGCAGGGTGACGCCGGCCACCTTGTAGGCGGCCTGTACCAACCCGCTGCAGTCGAAACCGACGCCGGGAGTCTCGCCGCCCCATGTGTACGGAGTGCCGACCTGGGCGAGTGCCCAGTCGACGGCGATCCCACCGGCCGTGCCGGCGGCGACGGTCTGGGCCTCCGTCTGGCTATAGGAGCTGGCGAGGGCGAAGACCTCGGCGACGTAGCTCTGGCTGTGGTTGTACGCATACACCGACGCCGGGAGGTTGGCGCCGTTCGCCGCCCCGTTGGCGCAGAGGTCCCGGGCGGC
>JAJZWW010000282.1 GCA_021846485.1 Actinomycetes bacterium | reverse complement strand
TCGTCGACGTGCTCGGCGACCTCGACGTCGACGTCGCCTCGTTCGAGGCGGCACGCTCGGCCATGACGCTGCTCTCCGCGCTCGGCGACGCCACCTACCAGGGCGGCGTGGGACCCGGCGTCTATGACGTGCACTCACCGCTGGTGCCCGAGGACGCCGACGTCGCGTCGCTGCTGCGCCGGGCTCTGCAGGCCGTCGGACCCGAGCGCCTGTGGGTGAACCCCGACTGCGGGCTCAAGACCCGCGGCTACGACGAGGTGACCGAGGCGCTGGCCAACATGGTCGCAGCCGCCCGCCAGGTGCGCGCCGAATTGGCCGCCGCCACGCGCCGCCGCCCAGGGTCGGCAGAGGGCACCACCGGGCGGTCGCCTCGCGGCGCAGGCCCTCCGTGACCAACCTCGCCGCGTGCCTGGTCGCACTCACCACGGTGCACGCACCCGCGAGGCGGGTCCGCCGCGGGTGATCCCCGAGGCTTCTTGAAGGACGAGGGGGAGCTCCCACGTGTTCGTTGTCTCGATCCGACCTCTTGTGGACGGACCATCGGCTCGACGCGATGCCCACCACGCCACAGAGCTCCGGCGTTGCTCATCGAACCCGGCCTTGACACCAGGGCTCAGCTCTGCGCTCCTCGGGTCACGTGCGCTGCTCGGTCACGTCGCTTCTGGGGAGGCGCAGAGACGCTGGGCCAGCTCGGCGGCGCCCCGGTCGGGGTGTGAGCGGTGGCTCGCGTTCTCGGCCACGACGTTGGCTCCCTTGGCTTCGAGCGCTCGGCGCAAGGTGGCAAGCGTGGCGCGGGGATTGGCCGCGTAGGTGCAGAACACCGCAGCGGGCTTGCCTTCCATCGCAGACAGCCGTCCGATCGCCTCGAGCGCGGCCTTGGCCGGCCCGACCTTCACGACGATGAAGCCCTCGACCCACGATCCGACGGCGACGGCGTCGGCGTGCTCGATGTCCTCCGCCGTCGTCTCGGCCAGCGCCTTGAGCGTGGCATCCGCGCCACAGGCCCGTGCTGCCGCGGCTACCGCCTCAGCAGCACGGCGGGTTCGACCACTGCGGCTTTCGTACGCGACGAGTACGTTCATGTGCTTCCTCCCGTGCTCGGGGTCGGTGCGTTCCCGCAGCGTATCGGGAGGTGCACCAGGCCCCACGGAGCCCGCCAGGCTCCTGGGAGCAGGCGGTGGCCCGCTGGTCACCTGGGTCGAGTTGGGCGGCGACGCCCGGCGTCACCTGCTCACCGGGCCCGACCGCGCCGGGAACCCGCCGCGGCGCCAACCCGTCTCCTCCCGCCTCGCCTGGTCCTCCCGCCTCGCCTGGTCCTTCCGCCTCGCCTGGTGTCGGGTGCTCTGGCGCCCAGCCGTCGTTTGACGGTCGCAGTACATGCCTATCGGGGGCGTCGTGTCGCGGTGGCCGGTGATGGTGCCGTGGCGGGGGCCGGCGTGTGCGCCAGTGGGGCCCCGGGTCCCGGCCTGTAGCGCATCTCGCGTGCCCGCACCGGTTCGCCGCACCGGTCACAGACGGTGACCGGGTGGGTCTCGTGCCCACAACGTTCGTGCATCAGTACCAGCGGGGGTCCCGCCCCGTCGGCCAGCCAGCGGTCACCCCACTGCATCAGCGCGGTGAGCGCCGGGTACATGTCGAGGCCTTGGGCGGTCAGCCGGTACTCGTAGCGGTCGGGTCGGCTCTGGTACTGGCGCCGCTCGAACACCTTCTGCTCCACCAGATGGTTCAGCCGCTTGGTGAGCACGTTGCGCGAGATGTCGAGGTTGCGGGCGAACTGGTCGAAGCGGCGAACGCCGAAGAACGCTTCGCGCAGCACCATGAACGTCCACGGGTCACTGAACACCGCCATGGTCCGGGCCACCGGATCTGGCCGCCCACCCCACGCTCTTCCCACGAGCCAAGGCTACCCACAGTGGGTTGCTCGTGAGAACTGACACTGGTAGGTTCGCCGCGAGAACCTGCTCGGGGTCCCTGGTCCGAGAGGAGCCACGTGTCGACGCCACCTGAAGCTGGTCGCCACTCATTGTTCGAGGTCCGCGGCGACACCGCCTACTTCACCCTCAACCGGCCTGCGGTACGCAACTGCTTGAGCATGCAGCTCTCAGACGAGCTGGTCGAGGCATGCGAACAGGTCCGGACCGACCACGTCGTGAAGTTCCTCGTCATCACCGGCTCAGGCGGCACCTTCTGTGCCGGTGACGACCTCGAGGAGATGGCCGCAGGGACATGGGGCAGCGCCGCCGACTACTTCGAACGCGTCCGCTACTACCAGCACATGGCCTACGCCTTGGAAGAGCTCAGCAAGGTCACCATCGCCGCCGTCGACGGGTTCGCTGTTGGCGGCGGGCTCGAGATCACCATGGCCTGCGACTTCGTCGTCGCCACTCAGCGGGCCCGGTGGGGCATGCCTGAGGTGGACACCGGCATCACCCCCGGTTGGGGAGGCACCACCCGCCTGACCCGGCTCATCGGCCGGCGCCGCGCCAAGGAGATCAACATGTTGGGAGCACTGCACCCGGCCCGACGGGCGGTGGAGCTCGACCTGTGGAACCGCGTCGTCCCCGACGGTGAGCTGACCAATGAAGTCGACCGGCTGCTGGAGGTGCTTCGCACCAAGAACCAGCAGACGCTGCGCCAACTGAAGTACATCATCAACCACGGCGTCGAAGCCGACCTCTACACCGCCCAGGGGTTCGAAGCCCTCTCGGCCGGCTTCTCGGCCGCCTTGAACGGCTGGTGGGAGGTGCCCGACCACGATCGGCACGCCGGGCTGGACGACTTCACAACCAAGACCGGCCGATGGGAGCAGCGTCGCTCACGCGCCATCGACTTCTGGGTCGACTAGCTGGATCATGAACCCGGCGTCGCTGCTTCGAGCGCCGCCGAACCCCGAGGAGAGGTGCTGTGATCCGAACCGAGATCGTGCGCCCTGTGGGTGACCTCGTCCGCCGCCAGGCGGCTGAGCACGGAGACGCCGTCGCCGTGTCGGATCCGTCGAGGTCGGTGCGCTTCGCCGAGCTCGACCAGCGCACCTCGGCGCTGGCCGCGGCGCTCGGCGAGCTCCAGGTCCGCCACGGGCAACGGGTGGTGCTGTTCATGGCCAACAGCGTCGCGTTGGTGGAAGCGCTGCTGGCCGTGGTGCGGGCCGACGCCGTCGCTGTCTGCGTCAGCGTGGCGAGCACCGCTGAGGAGCTGCGCTTCTTGGTCCATGACAGCACGCCGCAGGTAATCGTCACCGACCCGGCCCGGATCGGCCTTGTCGTCGACTGCTTGGCCGACCTGCCCGACGCAAGCGCCCCCCAGGTGGTGGTGTCCGGCGTCGGCGTGGGTGATCGGCACCACACGCTCGAGCGGCTCATCGCGACCCATGCCGGAGCCGACGCGCCTGACGGGCTTCTTCTCGACGAGCCGGCATGGATGCTCTACACCTCAGGCACCACCGGGCGACCCAAAGGGGTGCTGCTCAGCCAACGCAACATGTTGTGGGTGGCGGCCTCCGCCTGGCTGCCATTCCTCGAGCTCGACGACGACGATGTCGCACTCAACCCGCTGCCGCTGTCGCACTCCTATCCGCTCGACATGACCCTCGCCGTCCTCGCCGCCGGCGGACGCACCCATCTGCTGGAACGCTTCACAGCCAGCGAGATCATCCAGGCGCTTCGCGCCCAGCGCGCCACCTTTCTCCTGTGTGTACCGACCACCGTCACGTTCCTGCTCAACGCCGTCGAGCAGGCTGATCTCGACATCACGGCCTTCCCGCGGCTGCGCTTTCTGCTGAGCGCCGGGGCGGTGGCGCCGGCGGCGATCAGCCAACGGGTCGAACAGGTGCTGTCGATCCCGCTGCTCGACGCCTACGGGTCCACCGAGGCGGCCACCGCCATCGTGCTGAACGCGGTCCGCGGCGGGCACATCCCCGGATCCTGCGGCGTCCCGGCGCCAGGCTGGGCGGTACGCGTCGTGGACTTCGAGGGCCGAGATGTGCCGGTCGGAGAGGAGGGCGAGCTCATCGCCCGCGGCCCGGGCCTCATGCTCGGCTACCACCAACGTCCAGAGGAGACCGCCCGGGTCGTGCACGACGGCTGGTACTGGTCGGGTGATCTCGCGTACCAGGACCAAAACGGCTACGTCACCATCAGCGGCCGGTTGAAAGACATCATCATCCGCGGCGGTGAGAACATCGCCCCGGCTGAGATCGAGAACGTGCTGTTGCAGTTTCCTGGTGTCGTCGACTGTGCTGCCACTGGTCGCCCCGACGAGCTCTACGGCGAGATCCCAGTGGCTTTTGTGGTCAAGGCCTCAGACAGCCACGTGAGCACCCAGGAGCTGCACGCCTGGTGCGCTGATCGTCTGGCGGCGTTCAAGGTGCCGGCGGAGATCCGCTTCGTCGACGAGATCGCAAAGACCGCTTCGGGGAAGGTGAAGCGGTACCTGTTGCAATAGCGCCCCGCCTTCCCGCCCGCCGCCATGTGGACCACGCACCTCGGCCTGTCGTGGTGACAGGCCCCGACATCCTGCCGTTGGGCTGGCTGGCGATCCCGCAGCCGGCTGGATCGCCGACGGACCGGGCGCAGGGGCACCTCGCGAGCTTTCAGCCCGGGTCGTTGCGGGCCGCTCAAGGACGCGTCGGCGTCCGTGACGCGGCGAGCAGTGCGGCGACGTCTTCGAGGGTCCCGGGCCGGCCCAGGTAGTACCCCTGGCCGCACGCGATGCCGATGTCTCGCAACACGCGCAGCTCGTCTGCGGTCTCGATCCCCTCGGCGACCACCTCGGCCCCGGTCTCGGCCCCGAACCCGACGAGGGAGCCG
>JAJZWW010000281.1 GCA_021846485.1 Actinomycetes bacterium | reverse complement strand
CCTCCAGCGCCGCTTGCAACAGCAGGTCGCCGCGCACCTCGCCTCGTCGCCCGACCCGGCCCGCGCCGCGGTCCTCCGGGCGGCGACGCTCGGGCGGCTCCGCCCGCTGCTCGACCGCTGGGGGGGCCGGCGGGCCTGGGAGGTCGGCTTCGGGGAACCGGGGATGGACCCCTCCTCGCCCGTGGCGGTCAGCGTCGGACCGGCGTGGCTCGCCGAGGTGTGGGGCAACTACCTCGGGGTCGTCGCCGGCCACCTGGTGCTGGCGGTCCTCGACCCCGGCCGCAGCCGCACCCGGGTGCTCGCGGTGCGCGACCCGGGACAGCCGCCGAGGGCCCTGTGGGTCCGCGGACCGGCCCCCTGGCGGGCGCTGCTCGATCCCGCCGACGGGCCGTAGGAGCCGGCCGGGCGTAGCATCCCCATCGTGCAGGATCGCTGGAGGGCGGACGAGCCCTGGAAGCTGCGGTGGTTCCGCAAGCGGGCCCTCCTCTACCACCTGCTCGTCGCGATCATCGCCCCCGGCTGCATGGTGGCGGCGGACTGGCAGGTCCACGTGGCGATCGGCGGCAACCTGCTCGGCTGGCTGTACGCGGTCGAGTGGCCGATCTTCTCGGTGCTCTCGGTGTTCGGGTGGTGGCAGCTGATCCACGAGGACCCCGCCCGGGTCGAGGCCCGCAAGGTGGAGCGGGCGCGGCGCGCGGCCACCAAGGGCCCGTTCGTCCCACCCCCGCCGGGGATCGGCTCGGGCTTCTACCACCCCCTGCAGGTGGCCAGCCGCCCCGAGCTGGCCGCCGAGCCCTACGAGGAGGGCTCCGCAGCGCTACCGGCGCGCCGCGAGGACGGTGAGCTCGTCCCGGCCGGCGACACCACCCCGGTCCACCAGCTGTCGGAGTACAACGCGTACCTCGCCCGCCTGGCAGCGGCGCGGACCGCCAAGAGCTGGCGCAACCCCCACGGGGTGCCCACCAAGCGATGAGCGGGCTGACCGACTTCACGACCCTCGACGGCGCCCTCCTGCGCTACCGGCTCCTCGCCTACACAGTCGGCGTCGGCCTGGCGATCCTCGTGTTCGTCGGCATCCCGCTCCAGGTGGCCGGCTATCCCCAGCTGGTGCAGATCCTCGGGCCGATCCACGGGGTGTTCTATATCGTCTACCTGCTCCTCGCCCTCGACCTGGCCCGCCGGGCCCGCTTCAGCCTCGCCGAGATGGCCGCCATGGTCGGGGCCGGCTTCGTCCCGGTCCTGGCGTTCGTGATCGAGCGGCGGGTCACCCGCCAGGTGCGCAGCGGCGACATCACCCCCTGGCAGCTCCCCGCCTGGCTGCGCCGAGATCAGTCGCCGGCCGGGCCGGCGACGCCCGCCGCCTCCCCCACCGCTCCCGCCCCGGGGGCGCACGACGACCGGCGGTGAGGCCGGGCGAGGAGGAACCATGCCCCGCAGCAGCGGGCGGCGCCTGGCCCCCACGGCGGGAGCGGGCCCTTGCAGTCCGGCAAGCTGAGAGGATCCCTCGGCTCCTGCAGGGCCGCCGTGATCTCGATCCTACGTATACCGAGGAGAAACTTCTCAGTAGCCCCCTCCGAGCGGCCGCTCGGACCACTGGAACGGGGCGGCAGCGAGCGGGTAGGAGCTGCCCAGCGCGGCGAGCACCGCCGAGACCAGCAGCTGGCCGACCACCACCACCGGGATCGTCCAGATGTAGGCCGAGACGCTACACGGCGGGCCACAGCTCCTCGTGGCTCGCCCCGCCGTAGCCGACCTGCCAGAGGCACAGCCCGTGCGGCGGGGCCGGGCCGGCGGCGGCGCCCCGGTCCCGGGCAGCGAGGATCCCCGACATATCCCCCGCCCGCCTTTTCCCCTTGCCCACCTCCACGAGGGTGCCGAGCAGCGAGCGGACCATCTGGTGGCAGAACGCCGACGCCTCGATCTCGAAGCGCAGCACTCCTGCACCCTCGTCCACGAAGCGGGCGTCGCGCACCACTCGCACCAGGCTCGCTTCGGGTCCGGGGCGGCGGCAGAACGAGGAGAAGTCGTGCTCCCCGATCAGCGGGTCGCACGCCAGGCGCATCGCCCTCAGGTCCAAGGGGTGCTCGACGTGCCAGGACGCCGCGGCGGCGAACGGGTCGGGGACCGGCCGGTTGAGGATCCGGTAGCGGTAGGCGCGGGCGGTGGCCGAGCGGCGGGCGTCGAAGCCGGGATCCGCCCGGGCGGCGGCGCGCACCACCACCTCCGAGCGCAGCGCCCGGTTGACCGAGCGGACCAGCGCGCCGAGGTCGACCTCGGTCCGGGCGTCGAAGCTCACCACCTGCCCCCAGGCGTGCACCCCCGCGTCGGTGCGCCCGGCGCAGGTCAGCTCGACGGTGTGGCGCAGGTGGCGTTCCAAAGCGGCGACCAGGACCCCGGCGACGGTCCGCTGGCCGGGCTGCAGTGCGAACCCCCGGAAGCCGGTGCCCAGGTAGGCGACCAGCAGGCGCAGCCGGGTCACCTCCCCGGAAGTCACCGCGGCCGGTGCCTGCGGACCGGCCTGTTCGCTGAAGAGGGTCACCGCCGGCGGGCGGGAGGGCTAGTCGACCAGCTCGATGCGGGCCATCGGGGCGTTGTCGCCGTGGCGCGGTCCCAGCTTCAGGATGCGGGTATAGCCCCCGGGCCGGTCGGCGAAGCGGGGGCCGATCTCGGAGAACAGCTTGTGGGCCATGTCCTTGTCCCGGATGAGGGCGACCACCTGGCGCTGCTGGTGGACCGCGGTCTCCGGGTGGGCGCCGGCCCTCTTGGCCTTGGTGATGCACTTCTCGACCACCGGCCGCAGCGCCTTGGCCTTGGCCTCGGTGGTCACGATCGCCTCGGCGGCGATCAACGAGGCCACCAGGTTACCGAACATCGCCTTCTGGTGGGCGGCGTCACCCCCGAAGCGGGGACCCTTCTTGGGTCGGCCAGGTGTTCCGGACATCGGCCTAGGACTCCTTCCCGCGCAGGGACAGGCCCCGCTCGTCGAGCTTCACCAGGACCTCGTCCAGGCTCTTCTGGCCGAAGTTGGTGATGGCGAGCAGGTCGTCCTCGGTCTTTTGGACCAGCTCGCCGACGGTGTTGACCTGGGCCCGCTTCAAGCAGTTGCGCGGACGCTCGGACAGGTCCAGCTCCTCTATCGGCAGGTCGAGGTCCGGCGACCCGCTGGTCGCCGCGCCCACCTCACCGAGCTCGAGGCCCTGCGGGCTGTCGCTCATCTCGGCGACCAGGCCCATCAGCGCCCGCAGGGTGTCACCGGCCGACGCCAGGGCGTCGCGGGGGGTGATCGACCCGTCGGTGGTGATGTCGATGACCAACCGGTCGTAGTTGGTCGACTGCTCGACCCGGGTCGGCTCGACGCTGAAGGCGACCTGGCGGATCGGCGAGTAGATCGAGTCGACCGGTATCACCCCGATCGTCGAGGACTTCTTGTTGCGGTCGGCGGAGACGTACCCGCGGCCCCGCTCGACGGTGATGTCAGCGGCCAGCCGACCCTTGGCGTTGACCGTGGCGAGGACCAGGTCGGGGTTGAGGATCTCCACGTCGCTCGGCGCGGCGATGGCGCCGGCGGTCACCGTCGCCGGGCCCCGCACGTCGAGGCGCACGGTGACCGCCTCGTCGGAGTCGACCCGAAGGACCAGGTCCTTCAGGTTGAGGACGATGTCGGTGACGTCCTCCTTGACCCCCGGGAGAGTGGTGAACTCGTGGAGGGCGTCGTCGAAGCGCACCTGGGTGACGGCCGCGCCGGGGATCGACGACAGCAGCGTGCGCCGCAGGGCCCCCCCGATCGTGTGGCCGAAACCGGGCTCGAGCGGCCCGATCGCGAAGCGCTGACGGTCCCCCTCCTGCTCCCCGAGGGGCTCGACGGTCGGTCGTTGGATGATGAGCATGTGGGGGTCCCCTTCGACTACTTGGAGTAGAGCTCGACGATGAGCGACTCGCGCACCGGCACGTCGATGTGGTCGCGCAGCGGGAGCTCCCTCACGGTGACCTCGTGACCGTCGGCCCCGGCCTCGAGCCACGCCGGGACCGAGCGGTCGAGAGTGTCCAAGTTGTGGCGCACGACGATCATCTGGCGGGCCTTCGGGCGCAGGCTGACGACGTCGCCGCGCCGCGCCCGGTACGACGGGATCGTCACCCGCCGGCCGTTGACGCTCACGTGCCCGTGGCGCACCAGCTGGCGGGCCTGGGCCCGGCTCGACCCCCAACCGGCCCGGAAGGCCACGTTGTCGAGGCGCAGCTCGAGCATGCGCAGGAGGTTCTCACCGGTGATCCCCGACTGGCGGTTGGCCTCCTCGTAGAGGTTGCGGAACTGCTTCTCGAACACGCCGTAGACCCGGCGCGCCTTCTGCTTCTCCCGCAGCTGACCGAGGTACTCCGAGCCCTGGCGCATCCGGTCCCGGCCGTGCTCGCCGGGGGGGTAGGGCCGGCGTTCGATCGGGCACTTCATCGAGTCGCACTTCGGGCCCTTCAAGAACAGCTTCATCTTCTCTCGCCGGCAGAGCCGGCACACCGGTCCGGTGTAGCGAGCCATGGCTCAGACCCTCCGCCGCTTCTTCGGGCGGCAGCCGTTGTGCGGGATGGGGGTCACGTCCTTGATCCCCGACACCTCGATACCGCTGGCCTGCAGGGAGCGCACGGCGGTCTCCCGGCCCGAGCCGGGACCTTTGACGAGGACGTCGACCTTGCGCACACCGTGCTCCATCGCCCGCCGGGCGCACGCCTCGGCGGCCAGCTGGGCGGCGAAGGGGGTCGACTTGCGCGACCCCTTGAAGCCGACGTTGCCGGCGGACGCCCAGGCGAGGACGTTGCC
>JAJZWW010000280.1 GCA_021846485.1 Actinomycetes bacterium | reverse complement strand
CCCTCCTCGCCTCGCTCTGCACCGGCGCGGACCCAGCAAAGCTCGCCGAGTCCATTGGCGAGCGAGGAGCCAGCGCCCTCGAGGCGGTAGTCATCGAGGCGGTCAACGAGCGCCTCCGTCCCCACCGCCGGCGGCGTGCCGAGTTGGCAGCGGACCCCGGCTACCTCGACGAGGTGCTCGCAAGGGGAAACGCTCGTGCCAACGAGGTGGCAGGCGAGACCCTCGAGCGCGTCCGCGCAGCCATGGCGATGACCTACCTTTGCCGTCGGCAGCCGATCCCCATGTGGCGATGCGCCCACCAACGACCCCAACACTTCCGCTGAGCGGTCGGAGCCCCTGCCCGCGGGGCATCAGCGCTCGCGAGGCGCGTCGGAGACGGTGAGCTTCGACAGTGCCAGGCGTTGGCGGCCATCGCCGTCGAAGTTGTCGTCGGCCAGCCAACGCTCGTACGCGACGGCAAGGCGGGGCCACTCGGCGTCGGTGATCGAGAACCACGCCGTGTCCCGGTTGCGGCCCTTGACCACGACGGCCTTGCGGAAGGTGCCCTCGTAGACGAACCCGAGACGCTGCGCCGCCCGGCGGGAGGCGGCATTGAGGGAGTCGCACTTCCACTCGTAGCGTCGGTAGCCGACCTCCTCGAAGACCAGGCGCATCATGAGCGCCATGGCCTCGGTGGCCGCCGTGGTCGCCTGCAGGGCGGGGCTGTAGGCCAGGTGGCCGACCTCGATGGTCCCGTTCCCCGGGTCGATCCGCTGCAAGGCGGCCACCCCGACCGCTCGCCCGGCGCCGTCGACGACGGCGAGGAACATGGGGTCGTCGCGCCCGGCGACCCCCTCCATCCAGGTGCGGTAAGCCGCCAGGCTCTCGAAGGGCCCATACGGCAGGTAGGTCCACATCCGGCCCCGCTCGTCCGCGCTGTTGGCGCGATGCAGATCCTCCGCGTGGCGGGCCGGGTCCAGTGGCTCCAGGCGGCACCAGCGACCCTCCATCGGGCGAGCAGTTGGCCGAGGACGAGGGGTCCACCCGGGCACGAGGCACCCGATCGGCTGGCCGAGATCGTTGATGTCGCTCTGCTCCGCTGTCACGGATCGCATGCTGCCATGTCCAGAGGGTCTCCCTAGCCCTAAAACAAGCGAAGAGCTGGTGGGAAACCGGGCCGAGGGGCCGCCGGGGCACTGGGGCACTGGGAGGGTCCCGAGCGGGGTCCGGGAGAGGCGTGGGGCTGCCGAGAGACGCAGCACCGCCCGGATCGGCGAGCCGGTGACCGACGGGTCGAGGCCACGGTGGCCGAGCGTCGGCGAGCTGGCCGACGCCGAGGTGCCAATGGGTCCTGTCCGCCCCTACCCGGCCACGGTGGAGACGACCGCGGTGGTGGACCACCAGACGAGCGTGGCGTTCTGGGGGAACCGCTACTCGGTGCCGCCCGGCTTCGGCGGTGTGGCCATGGGTCCTGCGCCACCGGCCGGCACGGGCAGCCTCGAGGTCGTCAGCCCCTCCGGGGCGCTGGTCCTCACCCACACCCTCGCCCCCGCCGGCTCGGGGGATGATGGTGCGCACCCCCGCGCACCGCGAGGCGCTCGAGAAGGTCGTGTTGGGCCAGTTCACCAGCGCACGTCCCTGTGACCACAAGGCCAGGTGACGATCCCCCGCAGCCGCCGCCCTGGCCGAACGGCCCGCCTGGCCGGCCCCGAGGCAGCCGAGCCGACCGTCGATCTGGAGGCGATGGCCGAGGTCGTCCGCTTGGCGTCCCCCAGCGCTGTTCGACGGCAACGAGGTGACCGCGCGAGCGCGGCCTCCGACTACTGTACCAGCGCCTTCGCACCCACCTGGCGTTCCTGCGCATGCCAGCCGCCGCGGAGGCGCTGCCCGGGACGCTCGAGGAGGCCACCAGGGCCGGCCTCTCCCACACCGAGCTGCTCGAACGACCACTGGCCATGGAGGTCGCCGCCGTCTACGGTCGCCGTCGGGCCAGCCTGGCGGCGCTCGTCGTCCCTGCCCTCCCCCTTCACCTCGCCACTCCCGCAAGACCAACCCGCTACGGCCACACCCAGAGTCGAGACACCGAGACTGGGGTGGTCGTCATGGCCTGATGTGCGCCTGATCCAGATTCGCAGAGGGGCCGGCGGCGACACATTGGGTCTAGCATTACGTTCGGCCCGGTGGAACCCACCTTCGACAGCGACAACCCCGACACCGCAGCTGCCTCCACGGTGTGCGCGTCGACGCCGACGAAGTGCCAGGCCCGTACCCGGCTCTACCGCGACGGGGTGGTCGCCCTGGAGGGGTTCCCGGTAGCGGAGATCAGCAACCACCTGAGCGAGGCAGCGACGACGGTATGGCTGGACCTGCGCGATCCCGACGAGGCCGACCTGGCAGTCCTCAGCGAGGAGTTCGGGCTGCACCCGCTCGCGGTTGAAGGCGCCGTTCACGAGCGGCAGAGGCCGAAGCTGGACCGCTACAAGACCCACTTGTTCCTCAACGCCTACGGCGTCTGCCTCGATACGAGCAGCGGTGAGCTGGCCACGACCGAGGTGGCGGCCTTCGTCACCCACAGGGCGCTGATCACCGTGCGGAAAGACGACGGGCTCGACATCGCCACGGTGATCGAGCGTTGGGACCAGAGCCCCGATCTGGCCGCCCACGGGGTCGGCTACCTGCTCCAAGGGCTGCTCGACGTGGTCGTCGACACCCACTTCGCCACCGTACAGTCCCTCGACGACGAGTTGGATGCCTTGGAAGACCAGCTCTTCGCCGACAAGCCAGCCGATCGGGAGGTGCAACGCCGGAGCTTCGAGCTGCGCAAATCCCTCGTCTTGTTGCGCCGGGTGGTACTACCGATGCGAGAGGTCGTCAACGCGTTGTTGCGCCGAGACCTCGGCGTCGTCGACGAGACACTTCAGCCGTATTACCAGGACATCTATGACCACGTACTGCGGGCCACCGAATGGACCGAAAGCCTCCGCGACCTGGTCACCACCATCTTGGAGACCAACCTCACCATCCAAGGCAACCGGATGAACACCATCTCCAAGAAGGTGACCAGCTGGGCGGCGATCATTGCCGTGCCAACCTTCATCACCGGCTTCGCTGGGATGAACCTGCCATACCCCGGGTTCTCGAAGCACTGGGGGCTATATGCCGTCGTGGCGATCATGATCGTCACCCCCGTTTTGTTGTACATCTCGTTCAAGCGAAAGGACTGGCTGTAGCACAGGGCCACCTCCGGCCAGGCGACACCACCCCCTGAAGCAGCGACCCGCCCTGAACCGGGGTCCGGAAACAGCGACAGCGGCCAGCCCAAGCGTCCTCCAAGACCAGCCACCGGCACCAGCAGGTCACCCTGCCCAGCTCGACCAGGCACCCGGCGTGACCGGCGACGCGATGACCGTCAGACCTCCCGGATCAGTCCTGGGGCGGGGCCCTGAACTGCGGCTTCGCGAGTGGGGCCTGGTTGCGCAGCTGTTGAAGATCGCGCCGACTTCTTTCGCCGAAAGGGGTGCCATAACCGTCTGGACCTGGTAGGGGTGTCCTGCGAGAACCGGGATGGCAGCACAGGCGATGCTGGCGGGCATGCCCGTCGCGTCGGATCTGTCTCGTCGGGAGGTCGCCGGGCGGGTGCTGGTCGTAGTCGGCTCGACGGTGCTGTTCGCTACGCGGCCGACGACTCGGGGCTGCGCAACGTGGCGGCGGTGACCCTGCCCGAGCTGGGCTTCACCGGCCGCCACGTCGCCGAGGTGCTCGGGATCACCGAGGAGTACGTCTCGATGCTGCGGGGCCGGGCTCGCAGGCAGGAATTGGCTGCGTGATCGCCTCAACGGCGACGAGACCCGCCCAGCGATCCCGCTCCCGGCCCCCTTACTCGCCTTCGGGTTGATCCACGAGCTCCTCGTAGCGCAGCCCGGGGGCGTCGATCAGCTCGACCAGGGTGCACCCGGCGCTGCGGGCGGCCTCCAGCCGCTGGTGACGGTCCGCTTCTACATCGACGCGGATCGGCATCTGCTGGGGATGGCCAAGATCCTGGCAGGTGCTCGCTCGGACGTGACCTACCCCGGTGACCCGGGCGGGCGGGCCCGAACGGCATCGGCCAGGCGGTCACGCAACGGAGCCACCTCCCGGAGCTCGCTGTGCGCACACCCGTACGCACTTGCAAGGTCCGAGTGTACGGTGGCGCACGCTGGCGAGTGGGTGCCGGTCGGGCATGGGAGAGGGAAGGTGCCGGTGGCGGAGATCATGGGGTTCGCCGAGGGGGTGGCCGCGGCGGTCCGGGACGGTGACCCGGTGGCGCTGGAGGGCTTCACCCACCTGGTCCCCCACGCCGCCGGTCACGAGCTGATCCGCCAGGGGAGACGGGCGCTGACGCT
This sequence comes from Actinomycetes bacterium, assembly GCA_021846485.1. GTDB lineage: Bacteria > Actinomycetota > Acidimicrobiia > Acidimicrobiales > Palsa-688 > JAKAQB01. The sequence goes on along the minus strand of JAJZWW010000280.1, from coordinate 456 downwards.
CGTGCGACTCACCCCCGACGTCCTCGCCGGCCTGGTCAACCGCTACGTCGCCGGGGCGTCCGGCCTTCCCTTCGCCGTGCTTCGCGGCTACGCCGGCACCGGCTTGGAGGGGCGCAGCGAGCACCTGGCGCGCACCACCTGCCCGTTCACCGGGGAGGGGCCGACAGCGGTGGCCGCCATCTCTCCCGACGCCGCCGTGATCCACGCCCAGCGCGCCGATCGGGAAGGCAACGTCCAGTTGTGGAGGATCGTCGGGATCCAGAACGAAGCCGTCCTGGCCGCCACCCGCGCTCTGGTCACCGTCGAGGAGGTCGTCGGCGGACTGGAGCCGGTGCCGGGTGGGATCGTGCCGCCGACCTGGGCGGTGACCGCGGTCGCTGTAGCCCCCGGCGGTGCCCACCCGTCGTACGTGGCCGGCTACTCCGAACGGGACAACGACTTCTACGTTGCCTGGGA
>JAJZWW010000279.1 GCA_021846485.1 Actinomycetes bacterium | reverse complement strand
CCCTGCACCCCGATGTCGAGTACGACCACCCCGACGAGCAGCGCGGCGAGGGAGCTGCGTCCGAGCCAGATGAAGACGAACGCCACCGCGATCGCCGCAGCGAAGCCCAGGGTGGCGGCGGCGGCGTGGCCCCGGTCGGCGAGACGGCCGGCGGCGGTGGCGCACGCCGCCCCAGCCGCGCCCGCCAGGCCGAACAGCCCGATCACCGTCTCGGAGTAGTGGTACGGGGGCCCGGCGAGCAGGAACGCCATGGTGGTCCAGAACACCGAGAACGCCGCGAACCCCAACCCGCCGAGCGCCGAGCGGCGGCGCAGCAACGGCTCGCGGCGCCACAGCGCCACCGTCGACCGCAGCAGCGAGGGGTACGAGGGCCGGGGGCGGGCGGACTCGGGAGGCAGCGCCCAGGCCAGCACCGCCGCGAGGACCGTGACGAGCACTGCCGCGCCGACGTACACCGCCCGCCAGCCGGCCAGTCCCGCCACCAGCCCCGAGGCGGTCCGGGCGAGCAGGATCCCGATCAGCAGGCCGCTCATGACCGTGCCGACCACCTTCCCCCGGTCGTCGTCGCCGGCCAGGGAGGCGGCCAGCGGGACCAGGATCTGGGCGGCGACCGAGCCGGCCCCGACCAGCGCGGCCAGGGCGATCAGCACCCCCACGTCGGGTGCCGCGGCGGAGCCGGCGAGGGCCACGGCGGTGAGCAAGAGGACCCCCGGCACGAGGCGCCGCCGCTCGAGCATGTCCCCGGCGGGCACGAGCACGGCGAGCCCGGCGGCGTAGCCGACCTGCGAGAAGGTCACCACCAGCCCGGCAGTGCCCGGCCCGGTGCCCAGGCCGGCGGCCAGGGTCGCGAGCAGCGGCTGGGCGTAGTACAAGTTGGCGACCGACACCCCGCAGGCCACTGCGAGCAGCAGGGTCAGCCGCCAAGAGATGCCCGACCGGGGGGGAGCAGAGCACACCACAGGCCGGGCAAGCTAGCTGGACTTCTCGGTGGCACCGGCCAGCGAGACGCGACCGGGCGTACGGCCTAGGGTCGGGCCATGACGACCGATCCTCCCGGAGCGGCGGCCCGGCAGCGCTGGCGGGCCCACTGGACCGAGCTGTTCGACGAGGTGGTCACCACGGGGCTGTGCACCGGGTGCGCCGGCTGCATCGTCTCCTGCCCCCACGACGTCCTCGGCTACGACACCGCCGGGGGCGTCTACCGGCCGTACCACCTGGAGGACGAGGGCGGACCCGGGGGGTGCGGGCACGGGGACCGGGGCTGCACCAGCTGTACCCGCGCCTGTCCCCGCTTCCGGGAGTGGGAGACCGACATCGACTCCTACCTCTTCGGCCGGGAGCGGCTCCCCGAGGAGCAGGCGGGGATCGCCGAGGACGTGCTCCTCGCCCGGGCCACCGACCCAGAGTTGCACGAGAGGGGCCAGGACGGCGGGCTGGTCTCGGCGATCCTCGTGTGGGCCCTCGAGCACGACCGGGTCGACGCCGCGCTGGTCTCCTACCTGGAGGGCGACGGGAGCTCGTGGCAGGCAGTGCCGGGGGTCGCCCGGACCCGGGAGGAGGTGCTAGCCGCCGCCGGCTCCCGCTACACCTACTCGGCCAACACCCTGGCCTACGCCGAGGCCGTCGCCGGGGGAGCCGAGCGCCTGGCGGTGGTGGGGATGAGCTGCCAGGCGTCGGTGCCGGCGGTAATGCGGGCCCGCAAGGCAGGCAAGCCGGGGCGGCGCCTCGCGCTGTCGATCGGCCTGCTCTGCTCCAAGACCTTCGACGACGCGATCTTCCCCGAGCTGTTCGAGGCCCGCTACGGCCTGCGGCGGGAGGACATCGCCAAGATGAACATCAAGGGCGTGTTCCAGATCTGGATGCGGGACGGCTCCTACCACGAGGTCCCGCTCGTGGAGTGCCACGCCTGGACCCGAGAGGGCTGCAAGGCCTGTCCGGACTTCGCCGCGGAGCACGCCGACATCTCCACCGGCGGGATCGGCGCGTTCAACGACTGGACGCTCACGATCCTGCGCACCGAGACCGGCCGGGAGATGATGGACGAGATGGTCGTGTCCGGGGCGGTCGAGACCCGCCCCGGCAACGACGACCCCGGGGCGATCGCCCTGCTGCGGAAGCTCTCCACGGTCTCCCGCCGACGCTGGCCCGAGCAGGCCGTCGCCGCCCCCCGCCGGGGCGTACCGCCCCCCAGGCCCAAGCCAGCTCCCGCCTGAGTCTGAGGAGCTGCGCCGGTTCGCCCCTCCTGTCCTCCACCCGCTAGGTTGGCCGACCGGCATGGGATCCCTGATCAAGAAGCGCCGGAAGCGCATGCGCAAGAAGAAGCACAAGAAGATGCTGAAGGCCACCCGCTGGCAGCGCCGGGCGGGCCGCTAGCTCCTCTCAGCCACCCGGTCACGCCGGCAACCGCCGGCGGGGCTCGGCTGGGCTGATCGCGCGCACCACCACCCGGTGGGGCCCGGGGTGCTCCCCGGGCACGAACCAGGTGGACCCGCTGCCCGCCAGGAGAGGAGTCCGACCGGTGGCCTCCCCGAGCTCGTCGCGCCAGTGCGCCAGGCGGGGCTCCACTGCGAGGGCGGCGGGCTCCAGGTCGTTGCAGTGGTCGCCCAACGGCCCGCCGAGGCGGTCCCACTCCTTGTAGACCGCTGCGGTGGGGACGCCGAAGGGGGGGGTCAGCAAGGTGAACGGAGCGCCTTCCAGACCGCCGAGAGGGACCACTTCGACCCGCTCGCCGATGCCACCAACCCGCGCCCGGCCCCCCACCAGGCAGAACGGCACATCCCCGCCGAGGCGGGCGGCCAGCGCCAGGTCTTCGCAACCCGCCCAGCGCAGCACGGCGGCGGCGTCGGCCGACCCGCCTCCCATGCCGGCCCCCGAGGGGATCCGCTTGACCAGCCTGACCGCGGCCCGCCGGTCGACCGCCCGCAGCGCCCGGCTGACCAGGTTGGTCCCGTCGGCGGGCACCGGCGCACCGGTCGCCCCGACCACCTCCAGGCGGTCACCGGGACCGATCTCCAAGGTGTCGGCCAGGTCCACGGTGACCATCTCCGCGTCGATCAGGTGGTAGCCGTCGTCCCTGACGCCGGTCACCCGCAGCGACAAGGTGAGCTTGGCCGGCGCCTCGAGGCGGGCCCACCTCCTCCCGGGAGCCGCCGAGCCTTCCCGCGGTCTCACCGACCCGCCCCGGCAGGCGCCGCCCTCGCGAGACGACCCCACGCTTCGACTCCCAGCTGCTCCGCCCTGGCTCCAGGGTCCACGCCGGCGGCGGCCCACGCCGCGGCGGGGACCGCCTCCCCGAGGGCCCGGCGCAACGTCTTGCGGCGCTGGGAGAAGCCCGCCCGTACCAGAGCGAAGAGGCGCTCGGCGGAGACCGTGGCCGGGTCGACCGCCGGCGCCGCCCGGCGCTCGATGCCCACCAGGGCGGACTCCACCCGCGGCCGGGGCACGAACACGTTCGCCGGCACCCGCCCGAGCAGCCTGGCGGTCGCCCAGTAGGCGACCTTGACACTGACCGCCCCGTACGCCTCGTCGTCCGGGCCCGCGGCCAACCGCTCGGCCACCTCCCGCTGGACCATCACCACCATCCGTGAGATCTCCGGCACCCCGTCGAGCAGGTCGGCGACCAGCGGGGTGGCGATGTTGTAGGGGAGGTTGGCGACGAGCGACCAGGACCCGGCGCCGAGCAGCGCCCGCCAGTCGAGGGTCAGGGCGTCGCCGGCGACGACCTCCACGCCGGTCCCCGCCACCTGGGCCCGCAGCAGGGGCAGGAGGCCGCGGTCCACCTCGACGGCCACCACCCGCGCGCCGGTCCCGGCGAGGGCCAGGGTGAGCGAGCCGAGCCCTGCGCCGACCTCCACCACCCGGTCCCCGGCCCCGACGCCCGACAGGCGGGCGATCCTCCGGACGGTGTTGGGGTCGACCACGAAGTTCTGCCCGAGCGCGCGGCTCGGGTGCAGCCCGGCCGCGGCGAGCAGCTCGTGGACCTGGGGGCGGGTGAGGGTCACTCCGGCAGGCCGAACGCGGCCGCGGTCGCCACCCACGTCGACTCCTCCACCGAGGCGACCGGCTCGCTGCGGACGGCGGCTACCGCCGCGCCGACCACCACCACCCAGGCCGGGCGGTTGGTCCGACCCCGATGGGGGACGGGGGCGAGGTAGGGCGAGTCGGTCTCGACCAGCAGCCGCTCGGCCGGGCAGAGGCGGGCGGCGTCGCGGACCTCGTCGGCGCCCTTGAAGGTGACGATCCCGCTGAAGCTCAGCCACGCACCGAGCTCCAGGGCCCGGCGGGCCTCCGCCGGGCCACCGGTGAAGCAGTGGAACACCGTCCGCTCGGGCACGCCCTCGGCGGACAGCACGGCGAAGGTGTCATCCCAGGCGTCCCTCGTGTGGATCACCAGGGTCAGGCCGAGCCGCCCAGCGAGCGAGACCTGGGCGGCGAAGACCTCCCGCTGCCGGTCCCGGGGCGAGTGGTCGTAGTGGTAGTCGAGCCCGCACTCTCCCACTCCGACCACCCGGGCGGCCGGCGGCGAGAGCAGCGGCTCGATCGTCGCCACCCCCTGGGAGGCGTCGTGGGGGTGGAGGCCGACGGTCGCCCACACCTCGGGGCGAGAAGCCGCCACGGCCAGCGCGGCGGCCGACTGGCGGGCGTCGGTGCCGACGCTCACCATGCGGCCCACGCCGGCAGCGACCGCCTCGTCCAGCGCGCCGTCGTCCACGCCCTCGTAGGGGACGTGGCAGTGGCTGTCGGCCCACACCTGCTCGACCGCCCGGACGTGCCGGCGCTCAGCCCGCCAGCCGGGGGAACAGCGGTGCCCCCGTGCCGACCGGCAGGCCACCCG
>JAJZWW010000278.1 GCA_021846485.1 Actinomycetes bacterium | reverse complement strand
CGATCTACACCTCGAGCGCGCTAGCAGCATCGCGGTCGGCCTCGAAGGCCTTGCGAGTCGCGTCGGACTCCGCGAGGGCTTCGCCGGTCGCGTCGATGACGTCATCGGCGACCCCGGGCAGCGATTCGCGCAGCGCGTCCGCGGCCGCTCGGGGTGACACCTCGCCGAGCAGGGCGGGATTGCGGACCTGGCGGATGCGGCCGGCCAGCTGGACGAGGTCTCGCGCTTCGGTGGCGAAGACCCGAGTGGCGAGGTCTCGAACGTAGTCGTCCTCCCCGCCGAACACCGCTCCACCAGGGGCGGCGATCGCCTCGGCGAACTGCTCGACGGTGAGCGTGCTGCGGCCAGGGCCCCACAGGGCGAACTCGTGAAGGGGGCGGCCGGGAACGGTGAACGGGTTCACCTTGACCGGAGGAGTGCTGCCTTCGCTGAAGTTCAACCGGACGCCGTAGGAGACGACATCCTCGTCGCCCGGAGTGGCGAACGTGAGCCACAGGTAGCCCACCCGCCGTCGGCCTTCGGCGCCTTCCTTCATGAGCCCGGACAGGTGCGTGTTGCGGGCTTTGCCGGCGGCGAGGAGCGCGGCGTTCAGGTCCAACAGGTACGGCCAGAGGACTTCGAGGGCAGTCGTCTTGCCGGTTCCGTTCGCTCCCCGGAGCAGTAGGCGGCCCGACGGGGCGGGCAGGTCGAGGTCGCCGTAACGCCACACGTTGGACAGGCCAGCGCCGACAAGGCGCCATCGCCCGCCGAAGCGATCGGTGTTGCCGGCAGGCGGCGTGTGCTCCTCAGGCCAGGTCAGCATCGTCGCCAGCTCCGAATTCGAACGACGGCTGGCCGGCCGCGGTCTTGCCGGACTGCGACCGGGGAGACTTGGCTCTCGGTGCCGGCCAGCGGGCGCAGGCCGGGGAGAACAACCAGTCGCCATCATCGGTCGCGCGGACAAGGTCGAGTCCGGTCAGGAGCGACCACACGTCGGCACGCAGACGGCCGGCCGGGTCGGCGGCGAGATCGCGGCTCCAGCCCCCAGATCCGGCCTGGTGGTCGCTGGCCAGCTCGGCGAGCTTGTCGGCCACGTCGTCAGCGGGGACGCGACGCCAGCCGGCGGGCAGGCCGGCGACGGCGCCGACCTCGGCGGCCGCCCAATTGCACACGAGGAGGGCAGCGTGGGCGACGGTGCCCGACGCCGGGAACGGGAGCGGGCCGAGCTCCCAGGGGTGGCGGTAGGTGCTGTCGGGCATCACGAACGCGGCCCCTTCGGCCCGGCGTTCCAGGTGGAGGCCGAACGCGTCGGCGAGCGGGCCGCCGTCGTCGCCGCGACTGCGGCGACGCAGCCAGTCCGCCTCGGCGTCGTCAAGATCGCAGGCGTAGACGACCGTGTCGTCGACGAGCCGGCGTCGCATGCGGCGCGAAGCGTCAGGCTCGCGTTCGACTGCCGCTAGCCAGCCCGCCGGGTCGCTGACCGGGTCGTGCTCGCCGGAGTAGTTGGCGATTACATGGAGAAGACGGGTGTGGTGGACGGCCAGGAGCACGGGCGGGTTGTCCTCCTGGACGTAGCCCTCGACGTCGCCATCGAGCTCTTCGATGACACCGCGCTCGGTCAGCATCCTGAGCGCGGCGACTATGGCTCGTCGTTCACCGAGGTCACCAGTCGTCGCTACTTCCGCTTCGGCGGCTGCGGCGCGCGCCGCGGTGACGAGCGTGCCCAGCCCAACGCGGCGTCCCATCGACTCGGCAGCAGCGACCAGTAGGAAGAACCACTGGCACATCCGCGGGCTCGGACCCGCCGTAGCGTGCGCGCTTCGGCGGGCTGGCGGCGTCTTGCGCAGCCGAACCACGTCACGCTCGATGACCAGCACCCAGCCGAGACGACTCAGCGTGTCACGCACTGCGTCGACGTTGCGTTTCACCGTCGCGATGGCGTCGTCGTCGCGGCCGGCGACCAGCCACGGCCGCACCATGAGCAAGCGCAGTGCAGCGGCCGCCTCCAGGCTCGCCTCTGGCGCCCATGCCCGGCGTGCCCGGCGTTCGCTGGCGACAGTCGCATCGCTCACCGAACACCACCCACGACGAGCCGAGCGACTGGCTCGCGGTCCTCGCCGCAGGACGGCGGGCAAGCGGGCATCTGGCCGGGGTGGTGGAACACCGCGGTGCGCCCCGGCGTCCATATGGTCCACCGCGGCCCTCCGACCGCCGGGCGGTCGAGGGTGTCGGGCGTGTGGAACAGGGTGCAGGCAAGGATGTCCTTCACGGCAGTGCGAGCACCGCGGGTGGCACCACGCCGGGCGGTCGAGGGTGTCGGGCGTGTGGAACAGGGTGCAGGCAAGGATGTCCTTCACGGCAGTGCGAGCACCGCGGGTGGCACCACGCCGGGCGGTGGCGAGGAGCGCATCGAGGGCGACCGCAGCGGCCCGTTCCGACAAGCGAGCCCCCGGCAGGGCGGCGAGCACCTCGGCGACGGCTGCGGCATGCTCCTCCGCCCGACGGGATCTGCTCGCTTCAACCGCGGCCCGCGCGGCGCTGTCGTCGCGGGCCGCCGGCACCCGCCCGCGGGCGCCGCCCCGCCCGGTCAGCACGAGCAGCTCCGGGGTTGGCGCCGACGGTCCCGCCGCCCACGATGGGGTCCGCATCAGGTCGCTGTCGTCGGCATCGCCGTAGAGCTTTCGCCACGGGTGGTCGCCCAGTGCTGCCAACGCGATCGACGTTCCCAGCTCGGGACGGCCGCACGCGGCCGCCAGCCGCAGTGCCCGCGACCGACTCGTCGCCGCACCTGCCGAGGTGTGCAGTCGCCGCAGGTTGGCATGCATTCCGGGCAGCGCCCGCACCAGGCGCATCGAGAACCGGGCAGCCCGACCCGACATCGGGTCAAACCATGCGGCCAGACCCTCCCAGTCCTCCATACGACCGCCCTTTGAGGCCGCGAGCGCGCCCCGCTCGATGAGCACCCGGGCATCAGAAGCAGCGACCGATACAGCGGCCATCTCCGCGAACCGAGGGCGCAGAACCGCGAGCAGGTGTGCGGCGAGGACGGCGCCATCCTCGAGCTCAGCGGCCACCCGGGTCGCGTAGTCCACCAGTAGGCCCCGCAACTCCGCGGTCGAGCCATCGTCCAGGTCGTAGCGGTCGGCCAAGGCGGCCAAGGTGTCCTCGGCTCCGACCAGCGCTCCATCGAGGTCGTCGTGATTGACGAACACCACGCTTACCGTCTCGGCTACGTCGTCGGTGCCGTTACGGAGCTGTTCGAGAGCCCGCACAATGCGGTTCAGACCGGCCAGCGGGATCTCCCGCACCGCTGGCGTGCCGGCCAGCATCGTCCGGTAAAAACGGTGTACCTGACGGCCCGGCGCGGTTGCGCTGTACCGCCAGTTTCGGGCCAGTAGGTCGCTGTGACGCAGGATGCGCGACGTGTCGGTCGTAGCGTGCACCGCACCCCAGGACCGGAGCCGATCCAGCCGATCTTCGACCACCTCGACCGGCAACGTCCTTCCCCCCTCGGCCACTGCGCGGGCCACATCGCCGGGGGACAGCTCGGCCACCGATGACTCCAGGACGTCCATCACCGCGATGTAGTCGTCGACCTCACCGAGGAGCAGGTAGCTGAGCACCACCCGGGCGTCACGCTCGCGACCCAGGCTCGCGTCGGGGTCAGCAGCGGGCAGGTCCTGCGCTCGGTCAACCGCACTCAGATATAGCGGTCCGGACCCAGAAGTCATCGGCTCCACGCTTCCCGCACCGGCCATCGACGCGGCCACCAGCCGGCGCGCCGCCGCGTGAAACCCGACGCGCGTCGCGGAGCCATGCGTCCACGAATGGGGAGCTTCTCCCTAGCCAGCTCGCTGAGCTTGCACCTGCCCACGTCATCAACGGTATCGAAGGGGTGTGACTCCGGTAGATTTCCGCCTGCCACCCTCCCGGCGTGGACTCAACCGGGGGATGTGCTCTCACGGGTCAACTCGTTGCTACCCCAGCTCATACAAACCTGCTCGTAGTGACTCGGCGCAATGACGACGTGGGTCGGCTTCGTCACGGTCCCGGCGAGGGCAGCCAGCGGCGTCTGCGGAATTGACCGGCGGTCGCCACCTGGTGGCCGGCTCCCCCGGCAGGACCTGCTACGCGTGACGCCAGGCCCGCCCCTCCTGGTCATGCCGGGGCTGGTTCAGTCATTCAGGGCGACGACCCGTTGACGTCTTGAGACCTCGCCTCGGGAGACTCTCGTCTGGCGACTTCAGCCGGCGGCAACCAGCTTCAGCGGCGTCGCGTCCAGTGGAACGTCGTACTGCTCGACGATCGGACCTTCGCGAGTCCAAGCGTCGAACTTCACGACGCGGGTTCGCTCACCGGAAGCCACAGGCCTTAGCTTTCGAGACAAGAGGTCGGCAAGCCGCTCGTCATGAGTCGACACCAAGACTTGCCTCGACGCTCGGACGCGTCGGATGAGGTCTGCAAGTCCGAGGAGATTTACAGTGTCAAGGCTTTGAAGAGGATCGTCCATCGCGACCACCTGGAGTGGGAGCGTCTCGATTGCGAGATTGAGCGACAAAAACGTGCTGACTGCCAATACGTTGAGCTGAGAGCTGGAGAGTACGACCGACGGTTCGTTCACAACTTTCTGCGCAGCCTCATCTACTACCGTCGTCCATACTCGGCCGTGACCTCGGGAGATAGAAGTCAGAAAGCGCACCGCACGGAACGACGGATGGGGCTCAACGCTCGCGTAGATCCGCTGAAGAAGGGGGCCCACGACTTCGGCCCCCAGGGGAGAAAGGGGGGGGCCAGGGCCTGGAAGTCCCTGGCCATCTCGGCGTCGTCCGAAAAGGGAAGGAAGAAGTCGCCGCTTCCGGGAT
>JAJZWW010000277.1 GCA_021846485.1 Actinomycetes bacterium | reverse complement strand
GTCACGGGGACTGGCTGGCAGTGACCCCCGGACGTCCGAACTGGGTGCAGTGAGGCGAAGTGGGTGCACCCAGTCCACGTATCGGGTTCCGATTGCGCCCAGTTGTGCTCTACGCACCCAGTTCCGCCCGACCACCCGCCGGCGCCCGACCACCCGCCGGCGCCGACCACCCGCCGGCATTCGACCGACCAGGGCACGCAGCGCCGCGGTGTCGGGCTGGGGTGTCGCCACGGCGACCCCGCCGTAGGCGGTCGGGAGATCCCGGAGCAAGGCGTGCCTCTCGGGGGATGGTGGCTTGCGGACCGGTAGCGTCGGGGGGCCATGGACACCCTCCACATCGCGCGGGCCGCCGGGGTGGTCACCGTCACCCTCGATCGCCCCGATAGGAAAAATGCCCTCACCCATCGCGAGTGGAGCCGGCTCCACGAGGTGTTCGCCGAGGTCGCCGAGCGACCCGACGACCGGGTCCTCGTACTGACCGGCGCCGGCGGCGAGTTCTGCTCAGGAGCCGACGTGTCCGCTCTCGGCGATGACGAGCGGTCGAGCCTGGAGGCGATGCGGGCCGTGGGGCGCACCGCCACCGCATTGTTCCACCTACCCAAACCGACGATCGCCAAGGTCGACGGGGTGGCGGTCGGCGCTGGTTGCAACCTGGCCCTGGCCTGCGATCTGGTGGTGGCCAGCGAGCGTGCTCGCTTCTCGGAGATCTTCGCCCGGCGCGGCCTCTCGCTCGACTTCGCCGGATCCTGGCTCCTGCCGAGGATCGTGGGCCTGCAGCGGGCCAAGCAGCTCGCCTACTTCGCCGACATCGTCGACGCCGCCACCGCGTCCCGGCTCGGCCTGGTCACCGAGGTGGTGGCGGCCGGCGAGCTGGACACTTTCGTAGAGCGGTGGGCCGCCCGGCTGGCGGCCGGCCCGGCGGTGGCCCTGTCGCTCACCAAGGCGCTGCTCAACGCGTCGTCGGCCTCGATCGACGAGGCGGTCGATGCCGAGGCTGTCGCCCAGGCCCACAACCTGGGCGGTCCGGAGGCCGCCGAGGCGCTGAGGGCGTTCCGGGAGCGGCGGGAGCCGCACTTCGGCGGCGCCACACCCGCGAGCCCCTGAGCGCCCGAGGCGTTCCGGCCTGCCGGCGAGAGGGCTGCGGGATGACGGTCACACCACCCCGGTAGCTTCGTCGACGCGCTCGTGGCCGGCGCCGCACGGCCCCTCCCCACCACCGTTCGGGAGGTACCAGTGATCGCCACCGTTTCGTCTGCCACCCTGCTCGGCGTGGACGGCTGCCCGATCCGTGTCGAGGTCCACGTAGGCATCGGGATGCCGTCGTTCAGCGTCGTCGGACTCCCCGACGCCACCTGCCGTGAGGCCCGGGACCGGGTCCGCGCCGCCCTGCTGTCCTCGGGGTTCCGCTGGCCGCGCCACCGGGTGACGGTCAACCTGGCGCCGACCGCCCTGCGCAAGGCTGGATCGGGCCTCGACCTGCCGATCGCCGTGGGGCTGCTCGGCGCGGACGAGCAGATCGATCCCGCCGCCTGTGCGGGGATCGCCTTCTTCGGGGAGCTCGGGCTCGACGGGAGCCTCCGCAAGGTCGCTGGGATCCTCCCCCTCGCCGCCGCCGCGGGCGAGCCGTCGGTAGTCGTGCCCCTCGCCTGCGCCGCTGAGGCGGCCCTTCCGGGCAGGGCCCGGGTCCTGCCGGCAGTGTCGCTGCGCGAGGTGGTAGCCGCTCTGCGGGGTGAGGATGGCTGGTCTCCGCTGCCACCGGCTGGACCGGCGCCGGAGCCCGAAGCGGCAGAGGACCTCGCCGACGTGCGGGGCCAGCCGGTCGGCCGCCTGGCGGTCGAGGTGGCCGCGGCCGGAGGCCACCACCTCCTGCTGGTGGGTCCACCGGGCGCGGGCAAGACGATGCTTGCCCGCCGCCTCGCCGGGCTCCTCCCGCCCCTGTCCAGCGAAGAGGCCCTGGAGGTGACTCGGATCCACTCCGCCGCTGGCGTGGAGCTGCCGCCCGGGGCCCTGGTGGTCCGACCACCCCTGCGAGTGCCCCACCACAGCGCGTCGATGGTGTCGCTCGTAGGGGGTGGCACGACCCAGGTCCGGCCCGGGGAGCTGTCGTGCGCCTCGCACGGGGTGCTGTTCCTGGACGAGCTGGGGGAGTTCTCGACCGACGTGCTCGACGCCTTGCGCCAGCCCCTCGAGGAGGGGAGCTTGGTGGTCTGCCGCGCCCGGGCCAGCGTCCGCCTCCCTGCCGACTGCTTGCTGGTCGCAGCGATGAACCCGTGCCCCTGCGGGGGTGATGGAGCCCCGGGAGGGTGTCGCTGTTCCGAGGCCGCCCGCGCCCGCTACGCCCGCAAGGTGTCGGGCCCGCTGCTGGATCGCTTCGACCTGCGGGTCGGCGTCGACCGCCCCGAGGTCTCCGAGCTGTTCGGCGGAACCGGCCCGGCGGCCGAGGGGAGCGCCGCAGTGGCCGCCCGGGTGTCCGAGGTCCGGCAGCGGGCCGCCGGGCGGGGGGTGAGGACCAACGCGGCCATCCCCGGGAGCCGCCTCGACGAGCTTGCTCCGCTCGAGCGGGCCGCTCGCCGGCTCCTGGAGCTCCGCCTGCGGCAGGGACGGCTCTCCGCCCGGGGCGCCCACCGGGTCCGCCGGGTCGCCAGGACCCTCGCCGACCTCGCCGGCTCCGAGGGGCCGGTGGGCGAGGAGCACGTCTTCGCCGCCCTCGCGCTGCGCTGCGAGCCATTCACCCCGGCCAGGGGGGCGGCGTGAGCGGGGGACCCGGGGCCGACGACGGTGCTCGCGGGCCGGCCGGGGGTCCGCCGGCGGATGAAGAGGCGGCAGCTATCGCCCTTGCCGGGCTCCCCGGGATCGGCCCGGTGAGCCTCACCCACCTGCTCCGCAGCGCCGGAGGTCCTCGGGAGGCGTGGGAAGCGATCCTCGACGGTCGCTTGGAGCGGCCGGGGTCGGTCCCCGTCCGGACGGTGCCGTGGGCGCTCGCCGCGCGTCGGGCCGACCCGGCGCGGCGCCGGGACTCGGCACTCGCCGCAGGGATCGCCACGACCTGGCTCGGTCGTCCGGACTACCCGCGACGACTGGTCTCCGACCCCCTTCCGCCGCCAGTGCTGTTCTGGCGCGGCGAGCTCGGCGCGCTCCGCAGGCCGTGCGTGGCGGTGATCGGCACCCGCCACTGCACGCCGTCCGGCGCCCGCCTGGCGTGGGAGCTCGCGCGTGACCTGGCCTCGTCCGGGGTGTGCGTGGTCTCCGGTCTCGCGCTCGGGATCGACGGCCGAGCCCACCTCGGGGCGATCACCGCCGGGGTGCCCGGCGCCACGGTCGGGATAGCCGCTTCCGGTGTGGACGTCGCCTACCCCCGCCGTCACGCCGCGCTGTGGGAGCGGGTGGTCGAGTGCGGAGCGGTGATCTCCGAGACCGCCCCCGGCGGGCCGGCGCAGCGCTGGCGGTTTCCCGCCCGCAACCGGGTGATCGCCGGCCTGGTCGAGCTGGTCGTCGTGGTCGAGAGCCACGTCGCGGGCGGTTCGCTGCTCACCGTGGAGTCCGCCTTACAGCGCGGCGTCGAGGTTCGCGCAGTGCCCGGACCAGTCGGCTCGGCCGCCTCGGAGGGGAGCAACCAGCTGCTCGTCGAGGGGGCGGGACCGGTGCGCAGCGCCGCCGACGTCCTCGACGCGCTCGGTGACTTCCGGCCGCCCAGCAAGCCAGTGCCAGCCGGCCCAGGGCACCGCTCCGGTCGCCCGACGAGCCTGGCCCCCGGGGCGAGCCGGGTACTGGAGGCCGTCGGGTGGATCCCCACGTCGCTCAATCAGGTCGTCGGGACCGCTGCTCTGCCGCTGGGCGTGGTCAGCGCCCACCTGGAGCAGCTGGCGGCCGCCGGGTTGGTCGTCGAGGAGCGGGGGTGGTGGCAGCGCAGGGGCGGCTAGCTAGCCGCCCGCCCGAGTGAGGGGCCAATCGCCCGGGCCGCCGGCTGCCCTGAGCCGGTAGCCTTGGTTTCGTGCGTTCAGTGACGTCGTGGGCCGCCGGCCCGTGGCCGACCCGGGTGGCCACGGGTGGGACCGTCCCGGCTCTTCGGGCTACGTGGTGGCCCCGGACGTGAGCTGCGCCGGCGCCGGGTGCGACGGGATCGAGGTCCACGACGCCCAGCGGGAAGCCGACCAGCGGGACTCCGAGGAGCGAGCCGAGGCCGAGCGCCGGGTCGTCGCCCGGCTCTGGTCCGACTTCAAGGCGACGGGCAGCCGCCCGCTGCGGGACCGGCTGATCGTGCACTACGCCCCGCTCGTCAAGTATGTCGCTGGACGGGTGTCGATCGGGTTGCCCCACACCATCGAGCAGGCCGACCTGGTGAGCTACGGCATGTTCGGCCTGATCGACGCCATCGAGAAGTTCGACGTCGAGCGCAACGTCAAGTTCGAGACCTACGCGATCACCCGCATAAAGGGGGCGATCATCGACGAGCTCCGCTCCATCGACTGGGTGCCCCGCTCGGTGCGCGGCAAGGCCCGTGCCGTCGAGCACGCCTACGCCAAGCTCGAGGCGTCGCTCCTGCGCACCCCGACCGACGCCGAGGTGGCGGCCGAGCTGAGGGTCAGCGAGGAGGAGCTGGCGCGGATCTTCACCCAGATCTCCTTCGTGGGGGTCGCCGCCCTGGACGACCTGCTCACGAGCAGCGACCGGGACGAGTCGACCACCCTCGGCGACACCGTCGCCGACCGGGCGGACGGCCCGATGGCGAGGTTCGAGGTCGAGGAGATGAAGCAGGTCCTCGCCGGCGCCATCAACCTCCTGGTGGACCGGGAGAAGATCGTCCTCACCCTGTACTACTACGAGGGCCTCACCCTCTCCGAGATCGGCCAGGTCCTCGGGGTCACCGAGAGCCGGGTGTGCCAGATCCACACCAAGGCGGTGTTGCAG
>JAJZWW010000276.1 GCA_021846485.1 Actinomycetes bacterium | reverse complement strand
ACTTCCCGAGCTGGTCGGCGCCGCTCACGCGGCGGGGTTGGCGGCGTCGGTGACCGTGGCGGCCGCGTTCGGCTGCCCGTTCGAGGGGGAGGTCCCCCTCGGCCGGCTGGCGGAGGTCGTCGCCGGAGTGGTCGCCGCAGGACCCGACGAGGTCGCCCTCGCCGACACCATCGGGGTGGCGGTGCCCCCCGACGTGGCTCTCCGGGTGCCGCTGGTGCGGGAGCTGGCCGGGCCGGACCGGCCGCTGCGGGCGCACTTCCACGCCACCCGCAACACCGCGATCGCCAACGCGCTGGCGGCGGTGGAAACAGGGGTGGCGTCGCTCGACGCCAGCCTCGGCGGGCTCGGGGGCTGCCCGTTCGCGCCGGCGGCCACCGGCAATGTAGCCACCGAGGACCTCGTCTATGCCCTCGGCCGGTCCTCGGTCGACCACGGCCTGGACCTGCCCGCCCTGCTCGAAGTCTCCCGCTGGCTCGCCGGCGCGGTCGGCCACGGCCTGCCCGCGGCCCTGCCGCGCGCCGGGGTGTTCCCGCCGCCGGCGTAGCCGGGACCGGCAGCGCCGGCGGGTGGTGGGGCCGCGGCCGGGTCCGCTGATCCCCTGCGTGAGCCCGTGGGCGGCGGGCGGGCGCGGACCCGGCCCGGGCCCCAGTCCGGCTCAGCCCAGCCCGGCCCGGACCCTCCGCAGCGAGGGCGCCGCGCGTGAGGCGCCGGCGGTCTCGATCACCGCCTGGGTGAGCAGTGCCGCCCCGGCGGCAGCGCAGAGCGCAGCCACGAGGTGGCCCTCGGGGAGGACCAGCGAGAGGACCACGAGCGCGGCGACGGTGGCGAAGGATCCGGCGGTCACCCCTCGGAGCAGCTCGGCCGCCGCCGGTCCGCCGTCGCTCCCGGCGGTCAGCACGGCCATCGTCGTGGACAGCACGGGTAGGGCGCTCACCAGGCCGGACAGGTGGGCACCGAGGCCCCCGGAGGTCTCGACCAGGGCGAGGGTGAAGGCGGCTCCGAGAGCCATCCGCAGCCCGAGGTCCCCGCCCCGCCGACGTTCCCGCCGGCGTTCCCGTCGGGGGGCGGGCCCGCCCGGCGCACCTGCTGGCGGCCAGCAGTGCGCCACCGCTCCGAGGGCCGCGGTAGCTGCCCCGGCGGCGAGGAACGCCGGCAGCGCCGGCAGGACGTCCAGGGCCGCGACGGCCGCGGCGAAGACCCCGAGGGACAGCGCGAGGGCCGTCGGGGGGCGGTGACGGCGCAGGGAGCGGGCCAGGACCCAGAGCATCACCGCCTGGGCGACGACCCCGGCCAGGTCGGCGGAGCTCGCCCGGGCCGCGAAGCGGTCGCCGTGGGCCAGGGCGACGAGCGCCACGATCGGCAGGGTGGTGAGGGGCAAGCCGGCGACGAGGCCGCCGACGCGCTCGCCGAAGCGGTGCTGCACCCCGGTGGCGAAGGCGATCAGCACCGCCGGGAGCGAGAGCTGGAAGGCGAGGAGCACACCTCCCAGGATGGATGACCGAGCGCCTCGACGATCTCGGATCAAGAGGGTAAGGGGGCCTCTATACTGTGGAACGCGAGGCTTCCATGCTTATCTACCCACATCATCCTGGTGACGGAGCGCCAATACCTCTGGGTCCCCGTGCAGGGCCCTGGCCGTCCGGCTCGACCGGTGGAGATCTCGCGAGTCGGGAGTGGGGTGGCGCACGGCGCGCTTGGCGGAAGGGCCGCGCGGGTACCTCGGCTGGTGGTGCTCGGAGCTCGGCGCGATCGGGACGGAGGTCGCCGGCGGGCACGCGTCGGCCTCGCGGAGCTGGTGGGCGGGCCAGCGCGCCTGCGCGTCGTGGTCCTGCTGGCCGCGGTGCTGGGTCTGCAGTCGGCCGACGCCGCGTCGATCGGTTCGCTGGCCGCACCGATCGAGGTGGCCTTTCACATCGGCAACGTGGATCTCGGGCTCCTCGCCACCGCCAGCACGGTGGTCGCGGTGGTGACCTGCCTGCCCTTCGGGGTCCTGGTGGACCGTTACAACCGCACGAAGCTCCTGCAGGTCATGGCGGTCATCTGGGGTGTCTCGACGGTGACCAGCGGGGCGTCGAGCAGCTTCGGGATGCTGCTCGGAGTAAGGGTGTTCCAGGGGGGGCTGACTGCGATCGTCGGCCCGGCGCTCGCCTCCCTCGCCGGCGACCTGTTCCCGAGCGACGAGCGCGGACGGCTGTGGGGCTACGTGCTCACCGGGGAGCTCGGCGGGGCCGGCGTCGGTATCCTCGTCACCGGTGTCGTGTCGGGGATCGCCGACTGGCGGGTGGCGCTGTCGCTGCTCGGGCTGCCGGCCTTCGTCCTGGCCGGGGCGCTGCATCGCTGGCTCCCCGAGCCGGCACGCGGAGGACAGGCCCGCCTGGGGCGCGGAGCCACCGCGATCCGCACGGCTGGCGCCGCCGGAGCCTCGCGGCGGATCCCGGAGCGGATCGTGCTCGAGGAGCCGTCCCGGATCGAGCTCCAAGCGGAGCGGCTCGGCGCCCGGCCCTACCCGCGCACGGTCGTCGAGGGCGACGGCGAACTGGACCTGTGGTCCGCCGTCCGCTACGTGCTGCGCATCAGGAGCAACGACGCCCTGATCCTGGCGTCGGGGATCGGCTACTTCTTCGTCCAGGGGCTCGAGACGTTCATGGAGCTGTTCCTCCGCCACCGCTACGGGGTGGGCCAGTCGGCGGCGAGCCTGCTGTTCCTGGTGATCGCCTCGGGGGCGCTCCTCGGTGTCGTGGTGAGCGGCCAAGTCGCCGACCGGCTCGTCGCGGGCGGCCGGGCAACGGGACGCATCGTCGTCGGCGCGGTGACCTTCGCCGCCACCACCGTCGTCTTCGCGCCGGCGGTGCTCGCCCACTCCCTCGTGTTCGCAACCGTCGCCCTTGCGCTAGCCGCGGTCCTCCTCGGGGCGGTCAACCCGCCGGTGGACATGGCCCGCCTCGACGTCGTGCCCTCCTTCCTCTGGGGCAGGGCAGAGGCGATCAGGACCACCCTCCGCCAGGGGCTCCAGGGTTTCGCCCCGCTGCTGTTCGGGCTGGTCTCGACGGCTTTCGGGGGCCGGCCCGGCGGTCTCGGCTCCGGCGTCGACACCGCCGCTGCCGCTGCGCCCTCGGCCACCGGGCGGGGTCTCGGGACGACGTTCGCCATCTTCTCGGTGGCGATGCTGCTGGCCGGCGCGGTCTTGTGGGCGAGCCGCCGGTCCTACCTTCGCGACGTGGTCGCGGCGCGCCGCTCAGACGAGCGTCGCGCGGGAGGGCCGGTCGATTGTGGCCCGCCCGGCGGCTGAGCGGGCAGAGTCGGGGGTGTGGGCGCACTCGTGGAGCTCGTCGTGTTGGTGCCCGACGGCGAGGCCGGGGCATCCCCAGGATGCTCGGCAGAGCCGGCGCCGCTGCGATCGGGGAGCGCCTCCGCCCGCCACGGCGCCCCTTCACCCGCCACGGGCCCCTGACCACCGAGTACCGTAGGCTTCCCGGGAGAGCACGACACGGGGACGTAGCACAGTTGGTAGTGCACCTGCTTTGCAAGCAGGGGGTCGTGGGTTCGAGTCCCATCGTCTCCACCAAAGTGTTCGTATGAGAACCCTCGACCTCCGCAATGCGGGGGTCGTCCCCGCTAGAACCGCCCACCGGGTCCTCCCCGTGGGCGGTTTCTTCGTGGGCGAGCTCGTGGTGGACCCGGGCTGGCACGAGGCGTGAGAGCAGGTTGTCGAAGGGCTCGTTGTAGTCGACCCTGACGGTCCGCTCCCTGGTCTCGTCGTCCTCGTCGATGAAGATCTTGGCGAAGAACGCCTGGTTGAAGAGCCGCCTGGTCTGATCGTTGGCTTCGAGGTATGCGGCGTGGCAGTCGCGGGTCAAGTCCAGGGTGTCAGCCAGCGTCGCTCGTGCCTGTTCGTAGTTCGCGTCGGCCGCTGAAAGGCTCTCTTGGATCCTCATGAGCTGACTTGCGATGCGGTCCTGCTCCGACTTCAGGAGATCGAGGGGGATGGCACCGGCGTAGTGCGCGTCGAGCAGCTTCTGGCGCTGGGCGGTGAGTTCGATGCGCTGGCGCTCCATCTGCTGCTGTTCACCGGCGGCCGCTGCCTGGAGGTTGTCGAAGTCCTCCAGGACGAGTTCCTCGATGTCGTCTCGAAGCTGGGGGGAGAGAGCGATGGTGCGGTACTCGTCCTCGATGAGCTCCTCGATCAACTGCATCGGCATGGCTTGGCGCTGGCAGTTTGTGGTCCGCCGTGTCCTGCCGGAGCAGACCAGGTAGGGATACTCAGTACCCCATCGGTTCCTGGCGGTGGTGACCATGAGCCGAGATCCACAGCTGCCGCAGTAGACGCTGCCACGCAGGTAGTGCTGGTTGGTCCGCTGGTGGGTCCCGGCGGTGTTGTGTGCCGTGAGGATGTCCTGCACCCTCTGCCAGGTCTGGGGGTCGACGAGCGGCTCGTGCAGCCCCGGGTACGCCGCTCCTCGGTAGTGAACCTCGCCCTTGTAGTACGGGTTGCGGAGCAGCTTGTGCAGGGTGGTCACGTTCAACGGCTTGCTGGGCCACTTCGGTGTGGCCCTGGTGGTCAAGCCCCGGTCCGTCAGCTCCTCGAGCAGCGTCCTCAGCGTGGGGTCGCCCTCGGCGTAGCGGTAGAAGGCCCAGATGATCAGGTGGGCGCGAGCCGGATCGATCTCGACGGTGCGGTTGACCCGGCCCAGCTCGTCGGTGACGTGAACGTTCTTGTACCCGAGCGGTGCCCTGGTAACTGTGCCACCGAGGCTGGCCTTCTGGGCCAGCCCCTTGGTGACTTCGTTGGCGAGGTTGCGGGAGTAGAACTCGGCGATACTGCTCATGATCCCGTGCATGAGCATCCCCGAGGGGGTCTCGTCGATGTTCTCGCTGGTGCTGACCAGGGTGACCCCGGCCTGCTTGAGGGCGAAGTGG
>JAJZWW010000275.1 GCA_021846485.1 Actinomycetes bacterium | reverse complement strand
GCCCGGTTCATCTCCTCGATCACGTAGGTGGTGACCGCCTCGTAGAGGTCCTGCTCGGCCGCCGACAGCTCGAAGGGGACGGTGTAGGCCCGCCGCTCGGGGAACAGCGGCCGGCCGTCGAAGCGAAGGAGCTTCTCCTTGACCATGCGGCGCATCAGGTCGGTGGTGTCGATCTGTCCCGACGCCGATCGCCGCCGGCCTTCGAAGCGGTCCTGGTCCAACAGGGCCAAGAACAGCTGGAAGTCCTCGTCCTTGCCGGCGTGCGGCGTGGCGGTGAGCAGCAGCAGGTGGCGAGTGGTGGACGACAGCAGCTTGCCGAGGCGGTAGCGGCGGGTCTCGCGCACGTCGTCGCCCTCGTAGTGGGCGGACATGCGGTGTGCCTCGTCGACGACGACCAAGTCCCACTCGGTCGCCTCCAAGCGGGCCTGGATGTCGTCGTTGCGCGACAGGTGGTCGAGGCGGGCGATGACGAGGTCACGCTCGGCGAGCGGGTTGCCGGTATGGCTCGCCTCGATGGCGTCGCGGGTCAGGATCTCGAAGTCGAGGCCGAACTTCTCGGCCAGCTCGTCCTGCCACTGGGCGACCAGGCCGCCGGGCGCGACGACCAGACAGCGGGCCACGTCGGAACGCAGCAGCAGCTCTTTGATGTAGAGCCCGGCCATGATCGTCTTGCCGGCCCCCGGGTCATCGGCGAGCACGAAACGCAGCGGCTGGCGGGGGAGCAGCTCGCCGTAGATGGCCCGGATCTGGTGCGGGAGCGGCTCCACCAGGGACAAGTGGACGGCGAGCAGCGGATCGAAGAGGTGGGCCAGGCGGATCCGCCGAGCCTCGGAGACCAGGGTGAACAGCTCGCCATCGGCGTCGAACCCCCAGCGCGAACCGGCACCACGGACCTGGAGGGTTGCCTCGTCGGAGCGGTAGAGGAGACGCTCACCGACGCGGCCGTCAGGGTCGCGGTAGGTGAGGGTGACCGCCGCCCCGCCGTGCCAGGACAGCGCCACGGACGTGACGTCCTTGGCGGGCACGACCCCTCCGATCACCGTGCCGGGGACCAGATCTTCCAGCTGGGCGCTCACGCGCTCCTCGTCTCAGGTTCCGGCTGCCCGGGAGAGCGGGGGAGGTGCATCGGCTCCATCGTCGCAGGTGCCTGCGACAGCGGACCCGCTGCTTGCTGGCCAGGGGGGTGAACGTCGGCCAGCAGCCTGGCGGCGACGCGTCCCAACTGGACGACGAGCGGAGCGAGCAGCACCGGGAGCAGCTCGGCCACCGGCCGCGGAATCAGCGCTCGGAGCTCGCCGGGCACGACCTCCAGCAGCTGGACGACCACGGGAACCGCGCTCCGTAGCTCCTCCAGCGGTGCACCCTCGGCGACCTCGACGAGCTCGTCCATCGAGAACGCGCCCAGTACGGCATCCATGAACCGGGCCGCCCGGACCTGCTCGTCGGGCGGCAGCTCGGCGATCGGTAGCCCAATGCCGGCGAGCAGCTCGATCATCGCCGTGTCGTCGGCGACCTCGCCGCCGAGCTGGACGAGCAACAGGTTCGTGAGCACGCCGTCGGCCACGGCGCTCGGCGGCTCGCCTGAGGCCACCCCGGATCGCTTCACGTGGGAGGTGACCAGCGCTCGAAGTCGCCGCCCGGCCACCGTCGAGAGCAACTGGCTAACGCCGCGCTCGGCCGCGTCCAGCTCGTCTTCGTCGCCCGACGCCTCGATCGTCAACGCCCAGCGGTAGGCAGCCCGAACGGTCTCCTCGGGCAGCTCGCCGCCGGCTGCGAACAGCGACAACGCGACCACCTGCCAGGGCTGGCCCCGCCGCATCCGCTCCGCCACCCGCCGACAACGCTCCGCCATGTCGTCGGGATAGACGACCTCGGTACCCCGGCCACGTCCGAGCGAACGCCGATGGCCCCGCGGGATGAGCCCGACCCGGCGCCAATCCTCCAGACGGCGCGACGAGCACTCCACGCCCTGGGCGCGTAGGTCCGCCACCAGGGCCTTCGTGGCGCGAGCAGGGGTAGCGGGACGGGCCATCGGGGTAAGGTTACATCCCCCGTTTGAGGGATGGGCGTGTGGATCGGCGGCATACGTAGCCTGGGCGATTGCGGGCCGAGCCGCGAAGGCTCGGCGGACGCATCGACCCTGAGAAGGAGGTGATGAAGATGGCCAATCAAGACAGAAGCGGATACGGGAAGGTGGCAACTTGGGCTGCGGCGGCTCTCGGGCTGCTCGGCCTCGTTGCCGCGGGGTTCCGCATCGGACTGCAGCGTCTGCTGTGGACCGCCACCTGCGCCGTCGGCGTGGTCGGCCTGTGGAGCACGTACCCGTGAGCTGCTCACCCTGTGCCTGGCGCCCCCGCCGCCCCGGCGCCCCGGTCGTGGGCGGCGGGGCGAACGGGCGGGGCAACGCCTAGCTCACGCAGCCGCCGACGAGGCGTCCCTGAGGAAGTGGGCGACGAGGTGGTTGTCGAGGAAGCCGGTGGCGACGGAATCGGGACCAGATTCGTCGAGGCCGGCCGCGACGGCACGAGCGGCGCTCTGTCGCTACTCCGATCGGGGACCCGTGGCCGCTCCTCTAAGAGTTTCTAAGGGATGGTGACCAGGGCTTAGACAGTGTTAGACTGGTCGCCATGCAGCGGCGGGACAATCCGTACACGCCTGGAGCGGGCCGCAAACCGCCTTACTTGGCCGGCCGGGACCGGGACCTCGAGGAGTTCAGCTCGCTGATCGAGATCCTCGCCTCGGGGGGTGCCGATCGCAGCCGGATCTTCTACGGCTTGCGGGGGGTGGGGAAGACCGTGCTGCTCATGGAGTTGGACCTGCTCGCCTCCGAGGCGGGGTGGGCGACGACCGACGTGCAGGAGGTCGGCTCCCAGCCGGATTTCAGGTCTACTTTCGCCCAGATGGCCGCCAGGTTGCTGCGGGAGATGAGCCGCCGGCACCGCGTCCGCGACCGGGTCGAGCGGGCTCTCGGGGTGGTCAAGGCGTTCAGCGTGGTCGCTCCGGGCGGCGTGCAGCTCAAGCTCGACGTCGATGCCGTCGCCGGCGTGGCCGACTCGGGAGATCCAGAACAGGACCTTGTCGAGCTGCTACGCGAGATCGGCCAGACGGCGGCGAGCGCCCAGAGCGGCGCGCTGTTCCTCATCGACGAGATGCATAACCTCGACGCCGCTTCGCTGGCGGCGGTATGCATGGCCTTCCAGGCTGTCAGCCGCGACGCCCTGCCGGTGGCGTTGGCCGCGGCGGGTCTGCCGGATTTGCAGGTGCGCTTGATGCGGGCGAAGCCTTACGCCGATCGGCTCTTCGAGTACCGCGAGCTTGGCCGGCTAGGCGATCTTGAGGCGCGGGTGGCGCTGATCAAGCCGGCCTCGCTGCTCGGGGTGGAGTTCGCCGCCGACGC
The DNA here is from genome assembly GCA_021846485.1 of Actinomycetes bacterium. GTDB lineage: Bacteria > Actinomycetota > Acidimicrobiia > Acidimicrobiales > Palsa-688 > JAKAQB01. The sequence goes on along the minus strand of JAJZWW010000275.1, from coordinate 1,529 downwards.
CGCCGCTGAGGTGGTGCGCCTGGCCGCCGGCTACCCGTACTTCTTGCAGGAGTATGGGAGGGAGTTGTGGAACGCGGCGGAATCCTCGCCGATTTCCACGGCCGACGTCGATGAGGTGCGCGACCTGGTTCAAGAACAGCTCGCCCGCACCTTCTACGGCACTCGCTTCGAGATGGCGAGTGACGCCGAGCAGCGCTACCTGGCTGCGATGGCCTCGCTCGGCGCTCCGCCGTACTCCACTGCCGAGGTGGCCCGGGCGTGGGGGGCGGAGAACCAGCGCCAGACCTCACCGCATCGCGACAGCCTCATCCAGAAGGGTCTCATCTGGTCGCCCCGGCGGGGCCAGGTCGACTTCACCGTCCCGCTCTTTGCGGAGTTCCTCCTCGAACACCACCCGATTGCGGGCTTCCATGACGACTGATAGCCCGCGGCTGACCGGTCAGAGCCGTGACTCCAAAACAACGTCGGTCGACAAAGGCGCCGACGCCAAGCTGCTATTTCCCCTGGAAGACCTGAGCTTGGTTGGGTTAGCAGGCGGACGTTTTCCGGCGGAAATCTGGCTTGTCGATGCCTGTTTCGATCCTCGGTCGGTTTCTAAGGACGACTGATGACTCGCGCACTTGAGGAGGCGCTAGCGGCGATTGGCCCTGGCGATACGAGTGGCAGCGAGACGCTCGCCCGGTATCTGTACCAGTGCAAGGTCGCTGTTCAACGGTGGCTGGCGACGATCGAGCTTGCTGACGACGCCTTCATCCTTTGCGAGTTTGTCGATGACATCACGACCGTGACTGCGAATGAGATCTGTTTCGCTCAGGTAAAGACTCGGGACCGAGGCGCATGGACGGCAGCCAAGGTGCTGGCGAAGGGCGGAGGCATCGACGCCCTGGTCAGGTCCTACAACCAGGCAAAGGCAGCTGATGGCGCTCCAACGATCCGGCTTCAACTGATCCTGGAGGGTCCTGAAGGTGCAACCGCGGATACGAGAACGTTCTTTGCGGACCCGACGGCGGCGTCCAGCAGCCAGCGTTCGGCAATCGTCGACCTCGGGCTGGCCATGGGCGATCTCGGTGACTTCCTCGCGCGGCTCACGATCGTGCCGCAATACCACGCTCGGCAATCGATTGACGCCGTCACGATCAGACTCCTCATGGTGCTCGCCCCGGGCCACAGCGCTGATATCGAAGCCCTCTACGAAACACTCCTTCGGCGGGTGATCGCCGCCCACACTGGCTCGGCAGCCTCAGCTGACCCCGAGCACCCGCTAGCCCTCCTGCCCGGTGCCGATTCGAGCCCCACGAGCATGGTCAAAGAGCACATGCTGAGCCGGGCCGAACTGCTGACGATCCTCCCTCCCGTGCCTGCGCTTGAAGCCGAGCAGCGTCAACTTCTCGAGGCCGCGAACGGCGGGGCGCTTACCATGACTGACCTGGAATGGAAGCTTCGCGTTGCGGGAGCAGGAGACACGACCGTGGCAAGAGCACAGGTTCGACGGTCTTCGGCCAGCATTCGGCTCGCTGAGCGGCCAACGC
>JAJZWW010000274.1:1573-4964 GCA_021846485.1 Actinomycetes bacterium | reverse complement strand
GGGCCGGCGGCAGACCCGGGGAGCGCTCCGGCGCCGAGCCCGACGAGCCAGCCGAGAGTCTGGGAGATGGGCGCCGATCGGGCCCCCACCGCCGGCCCGGAGGGCAGCGAGACCGGCGCGTGGCGCCCCCCCCCGATCCCCGCCCCCTCCGACCCCGCCAGCAGCCGATCCAGGTCCCCGGAGGTCCCGACCGGCGCGCCCGGGCCTCCGGGCCACACCACCACCCGGCCGTCCGACCACGAGGCCTGGAGCGCCAGGGTCTCCTGCGGTTCGGCCGCCACAGGGGCAGCTCCACCGCCCGCCGGCGCCCGCGAGGGCGCCCCGGGGCGATCCTCGACGCCGACGATCGAATCGCCGGTCCGGGCCGCCAGCGCGGCCGCCAGCCGGTCTCGCTCGGCGCGCAGGTCGGCGAGGACCTGGTCGCGCTCCTCCCCGGAAGAGCGCAGCGTCGAGCGCAGAGCGTCGTCGGTCTCGAACACCAGCCGGCGAAGCACCCGGGTCCATTCGTCCGGGTGGGCCTCCAGCGCCTTGAGCTCGCTGGCCGAGGCCTCGCCGGCCGCATGGGCGGTAACGGCAGCCTCGAACATGATCGGGTCCAGTTGTCTCTCCAGTTCCTGCGTACCGCCCGGTCGGGCGTCAGCGGCAACCCAACCCCGCCGGCCGACCAAACCCCGGGGGGCGGGTGACCACCACCCCGGCTGCCGACTCTCGTAATCCGTCCCGGATCTACCCGTCCACCGGCGAACCCCGCTGGCGGGCGGGAAGGTCGTGATCCCGGCCCTTTCTCGACCGGCGACACCCCGGCGCCGACACCAACTTAGCGTGCCGCGGAGAGAAACGGCGACACCCCTCGGCCCGGCGCCCCCGCGGGGCCCCACGCCTCACACCCACCGGCGTCGGGGACCCCGACCCCTCTGCCCTGCCGTGCCCGCTGCGCTCCCACGTCAGGGGCTTCCGGCGATCCCGGAGAACCCCCCCCGGAAGAACACCAGCGGGAGCCCGTCGCCCCCGGCGAGATCGAGGACCCGCCCGACGACCAGATGGTGGTCGCCGCCGGGGTGCACCTCTTCCACCCGGCAGTCGACCCAGGCGAGCGCCCCGGCGATGTGCGGGGTGCCGTTCGGCCCCGGCCACCACTCGACGTCGGCGAACTTGTCGACTCCGCTGCGGGAGAAGCCCCGGGCGAGCTGCTCCTGGCCGTCGGCCAGGACGTTGGCGCTGAACAGCTCCGAGCGGTGCAGGTGGGGCCAGCTCGCCGACGAGCGGCTCGGGGCGAGGGCGACGAGCGGCGGGTCGAGCGACAAGGAGAAGAACGACTGGCAGGTGAAGCCGACCGGACCGCTCGAACCGGTGCCGCTCACGACCACCACCCCGCTGGCGAAACGGCCGAGGACCCGCCGCATCACCGCCGGAGCGGGGGCGGCGGAGTCACCGGGAGCCGGGATCGACAACCCGCCGCGCTCGGTCAGGCGCCTACGTCGACTACGACCCGGCCCCGGGTGCGGCCCTGGAGGATCTCCTCCGCCAGCCGGGGGACCGCCGAGAGGGGCGCCACGGTGGTCATCCGATCGAGCAACCCGGGGTCGAGGTCCGCTGCCAGGCGCGCCCACGCCCGCTCCCGCCGGGGCCGCGGGCACTGCACCGAGTCGACCCCGAGGAGCCGCACCCCCCGGAGGATGAACGGCAGCACCGTCGTCGCCAGCTCGTCGCCGCCGGCCAACCCGCAGGCGGCGACCGCCGCTCCGTAGGCCGCCTGGCGCAGGACCGACGCGAGGGTGGAGCCGCCGACGGTGTCGACCGCGCCCGCCCAGCGGGCCGACTCGAGGGGCCGGTCCGATCCCCGGGCGAGCTCCTCACGGGCGACGAACGCCGACGCTCCCAGCTCCCCCAGGTAGCCGTGCAGCTCCGGGCGGCCGGTGACCGCGACGACCCGGTGACCGAGGTGGGCCAGCAGGGCGACCGCCACGCTGCCCACCCCGCCGCCCGCCCCGGTGACGAGCAGCTCCCCGTCCCCGGCGGCGATCCCGGCGTCCTCGAGCGTCAGCACGCAGAGCATGGAGGTCAGCCCGGCGGTCCCGACCGCCATCGTCTGGGCGAGGGTGAGCCCTGGGGGCCGGGCCACCAACCACTCGGAGCGGACCCGCTGGCGGGTGGTGTAGCCACCCGGGTGGGTCTCCGACAGGCCCCAACCGGTGACCACCACCTCGTCGCCCGGCGACCAGTCCGGCGAGGAGCTCGCCGAGACGGTGCCGGCGAGGTCGATGCCACACACGAGCGGCGGCCGGCGCACGATGCGACCCTTGCCGGTGACCGCCAGGCCGTCTTTGTAGTTGAGCGAGGAGTACGCCACCTCGACGGTGACGTCGCCTTCGGGAAGCTCGGCGTCGTCCAGCTCGACCATCCGGGCCGGGCCGTCACCACTAGAGACCAATGCGCGCACGGGCACCCGCTCACCTCCTGATCGCCGGAGCATACCGAGTGGCCTCGAGGAGCCCGCAGCGACGTCTGCTAACCTGGATGGCGTCGCGGACGTGGCTCAGTTGGTAGAGCACAACCTTGCCAAGGTTGGGGTCGCGGGTTCGAGTCCCGTCGTCCGCTCGGGACAGACCTGATCGGGGGAAAGGGCCGCCGCTACGATCCTCTCGCTCCGTCGACACGGACCGGTCTGCTCAGGCGTGCCCCGATGGCATCTCGCGGGCACACGCCGGGAACGGCCCCCCGGGGGTGGCGCGCCTCCCGCCGGCACCACGGCGCCGGCGGCGGCGGATATTTGACTTGGTAAGCGTATGTACGTATAATCGCGCATGTGACCCCACTCGACTTCGTGGTCTCCCTGGCGCTGGTGTCGGTCGCGGCCGGGGTCCTCGGCTCGCTGATCGGCCTCGGCGGCGGGGTGGTCATCGTCCCCGTCCTCACGATCCTCTACGGCGTGGACATCCGCCTGGCGATCGGGGCCAGCATCGTCTCGGTCATCGCCACCTCGAGCGGCGCCGCGGCCACCACCTCGAGCGGCGCCGCGGCCACCTATGTGCGCGACCAGATGACCAACCTCCGAGCCGGGATGTTCCTCGAGATCGCCACGACCACCGGGGCGGTGAGCGGCGCCTACCTCACGACCGTGCTCCCTGCGAGAGCCCTGTTCGTGCTGTTCGGGATCGTGCTCGGCTACTCGTCGTTCGCCACGTTCCGCAAGCGCCACAGCGCCGAGCCGCTGCTGGTCTCCAACGACTGGATCGCCAACTACTTCGACCTGCACGGCTCGTACTACGACAACGCCGAGCAACGGGAGATCACCTACAAGGTCGTCGGCACCAAGCTCGGATTGCTGCTCATGTACATTGCCGGCCTGGTGAGCGCGCTGCTCGGGATCGGCTCGGGGGCGCTCAAGGTG
>JAJZWW010000274.1:0-1563 GCA_021846485.1 Actinomycetes bacterium | reverse complement strand
CCATGGACAGCGCCATGCACCTGCCGATGAAGGTCTCCAGCGCCACCAGCAACTTCATGATCGGCGTCACCGCGGCAGCCAGCGCCGGGGTGTACTTCGTCCGCGGTCAGATCGACCCGATCATCGCCGCCCCGGTGGCCGCCGGGGTCCTCGGCGGGGCGATGCTCGGCTCCCGGGTCCTCGGGAGGATCACCAGCAAGACGGTCCGCTCGATCTTCGTCGTCGTCCTGGTCGCCATCTCCTTGGAGATGCTCCAAAAGGGGGTGTTCCCGTGACCGCCGAGAACGTGCCGAGCCCGGGTGAGCCGACCTCTCCCGGCACGCCCGCCGCTCCCGCGGAGGCCTCCCCGGAAGCCGGCCCGGCCTCCCGCAGGCGACAGCTGAGCCCCGAAGAGCGCGCTCGCATGGAGCAGAAGGTCCGCAAGATCGAGATCGCCATCAGCCTGGTCCTGCGCATCGGCGTGAGCCTCAGCGTGGCGGTCATCGCTGTGGGCCTCGGGGTCATGTTCGCCCACCACGGAAGCTACGTGCCGATCAGCGGGCACTTCTCCTACCAGGCGCTCACCTCCAGAACCACCCGGTTCCCCCACACGCTCGGGACCCTCGGGAGCTCCATCGCCGCCGGGCAGGGACGGGGGATCGTCGTGCTCGGGGTCATGATCCTGATCCTCACGCCGGTGATGAGGGTGGCGGTGGGGGTGCTGTCGTTCATCTACGAGAAGGACCCGCCGATGGCGATCGTCACCTTCTACGTCCTGGTCGTCCTGGTGGGATCGTTCTTCCTCGCCGGAGCGTGAGCATGCCGGCGGCCGTGCTGGACCGCTCGAGTCCCCTCCCCCTCTGGGCGCAGATCGCCGACGACCTGCGCCGGCGGCTGCACGGCGGGGAGTTCGACGGCCGCTTCGCCACTGACGAGGAGCTCACCCGCTACTACCAGGTGAGCCGCCAGACGGTGCGCGAAGCGGTCCGCCACCTGTCCGCCGAGGGCCTGGTGGTCCGCCAGCGGGGCCGGGGCACCGAGGTCGCCCGCCCCACCTTCGAGCAGCCGCTGCACTCGCTCTACAGCCTGGCCTCGACGGTCCGTGCCCAGGGCATGGAGGAGCGCAGCGAGGTCCTCGCCGTCGAGCTGCGCCCCGCCGGGCCCGGGCCCGGGGCCCGGCTGGGTCGCGACCCGCTCGACGGGGCGGTCTTCGTCGAACGGCTCCGCTTCGCCGGCGCGGAGCCCATCGCCTGGGACCGCTCCTGGCTACCCGCCGACCGGGCAAGGCCGCTGCTCGACGCCGACCTGTCCTCCGGCGGGCTCTACGACCTGCTCGCGCTGCACTGCTCGCTGCGGGTCACCGGCGGCCGGGAGCGCATAACCCCAGTGGTGCCGGCCCCGGCCGAGCGCAAGCTCCTGCGCCTCCCGGCGCAGGTCGCCGCGTTCTCCGTCCACCGCCTGGCGCTCGCCGGGGAGGAGCCCGTCGAGTGGCGCGAGAGCCTCGTCCGCGGGGACCGCTACTCCCTCGTGGCCCAGTGGCCCGACGGGACGCGCAACCGCCCCGACGACCTGGCCTGAGCCGCC
>JAJZWW010000273.1 GCA_021846485.1 Actinomycetes bacterium | reverse complement strand
CGGGCACAACCGGCGCAGTGGCCGATCGCCACGGTGAAGCGGGTGGTGACGACCTTCGGGTCGGGGACCTCCACCTGCCACTGCTGCTCGTCGCGCTCGAAGCAGACCTCGCCGCCACAGTCGGGGCAGCACTCGGGCAGCGGGGCCACCAGGTCCCGGTCGGGCGGGCCGGCAGGCACCGCCCGGTTCCCGTGGCGGCCGTGCGCCTCGCCGGCCTTGCGGCCAGGACGGCCCGGGTCGGACTTCGGCCCACCCTTGGAGAACGGGGCGCTCGGTCGCTTCTGGCGGCGACGGGAGTCCTCCAGCGCCTTTTCCAGCTCGTCGATCCGGTCCTTCTGCCAGATCAACGCCCCGTCCTTGCGGGCGATCTCCGTCCGCAGCTTCGCCACGAGCGACTCCAGCTCGGCGACCCTCGTCTCGAAGTTGTCAGCCCCACCACGCGCCACGACAGACACCGATCACTCGGCTCCGCCGAGTCCATGTCTACCACCCCCGGCGAGCGAAGTGGTGGACCCCCAAGCGATGCGCCGACCCGCCCACCGACCGGCCTCGAACCCCGGTAAACAAGTACCCCAAGGGACTGCAGATCCACATGATCTTGGACAACTACGGCACCCACAAGCACCCGAACGTCACCGTCTGGCTGGCCAAGCACCCCCGCTTCCATCTGCACTTCATCCCGACCTCGAGCTCGTGGCTGAACATGGTCGAGCGCTGGTTCGGCAAGCTGACCGACAAGGCCATCCGTCGTGGCGTCTTCCACTCGGTGCCCCACCTGATCGCCGCTATCGAGGCCTACCTGGAGGCCAACAACGTCGATCCGAAGCCGTTTGTGTGGACCGCCACCGCCGAGGAGATCCTCGAGAAGGTTCGTCGTGGGCGCGTGGCTCTTGGAGCATCGCCAGCTAAAACCGTGGCACTACACTAGCTCGACTCGGGCTGGACCGGATGGGGAGAGGCCGCCAAGCGCCGCTCGACGGCCCGGGCGGCGACGACCACCGCCGCCCCGTAACGCCGGCCGGGCTGGCGGGTGGTGCGCTCGATCGGGCCGGACACCGACACCGCGGCGACGACGACCCCGTCGAGCACGACCGGGGCGCTGACCGACGCCACCCCCTTCTCCCGCTCCTCCACGCTCGCCACCCAGTCCCGGCGGGCAGCCCGCCCGTCCGGCGAGAGCACCTTGCCCGCCGAACCCCGGTCCATGGGCAGCGACGCACCGACGGGGACGATCGTGCGCAGCCCGTGGGGCGACTCGAGGGACACGACGCAGACCCGGCGGTCGCCGGCGGGCACGTAGAGCTGGGTGCTCTCGCCGGTCCGGTCGCGCAGCTCGGCCAGCGCCGGCCCGGCGGCCTCCGCCAGGCTGCGCGCCCCGCGGCCCGCCTCGCGCCCCAGGACCGCCAGGCGGGGGCCGAGCACGAAGCGCCCGGCCGCGTCCCGGTCGACCAGTCCGTGACGCTCCAGGGCGAGCGCCAGGCGGTGCGAGGTGGCGCGCGGGATGGCGGTGGCCTCGGCCAGCGCGGCCAGGCTCCGGGGTTCCTGCTCCAGCGCGCCGAGGATGGCCACGGCCTTGTCGACGACCCCGACTCCACTGCTCACCCCGGCGCCTACACTGTCTCCCACGCAACGAGACTGTATCTCAGATGTTGGGAGGGTGCACCGTGGTCGAGGGTCGCACGATGGCCGAGAAGGTGTGGGACCGCCACGTGGTGCGCTCCGCGCCGGGCGAGCCGGACTTGCTCTACATCGACTTGCACCTGGTGCACGAGGTCACCTCCCCGCAGGCGTTCGACGGGCTGCGTCTCGCCGGCCGGAGCGTGCGCCGCCCGGAGCTCACCGTGGCCACGGCGGACCACAACGTGCCGACGACCCCCGGACCGGTGGAGGACCCGGTGTCGGCCACCCAGCTCGAGGTGCTGGCCCGCAACTGCGCCGAGCTCGGGATCCGCCTGTACCCCCGGGGCGACCCCCACCAGGGGATCGTGCACGTGATCGGCCCGGAGCTGGGCCTCACGGAGCCCGGCATGACGATCGTCTGCGGCGACTCGCACACCTCGACCCATGGGGCCTTCGGCGCGCTGGCGTTCGGGATCGGCACGAGCGAGGTGGAGCACGTGCTCGCCACCCAGACCCTCCCCCAGTGCCGAGCACAGACGATGGCCGTGGAGATCGAGGGGGACCTGTCGGCAGGGGTGACCGCCAAGGACGTGGCGCTCGCGGTGATCGGTACCCTCGGAACCGGCGGCGGCATCGGAAGGGTGATCGAGTACCGGGGCTCGACGGTCCGGGGGCTCACCATGGAGGGTCGCATGACCCTCTGCAACATGACGATCGAGGCAGGGGCCCGGGCCGGCATGGTCGCACCCGACGACACCACCTTCGCCTACCTGGAGGGCCGGCCCCACGCCCCCCGCGGCCGGGAGTGGGAGCGCGCTCTCGAGGACTGGCGGTCGCTCGTCACCGACGGTGACGCCACCTTCGACCACACCGTGGCGATCGACGCCGCCGCGCTCGGCCCCCATGTTACCTGGGGCACCAACCCCGGCCAGGTGGCTCCCCTCGACGCGACCGTCCCCGACCCGGACAGCTTCGCCGACCCCGCCGACGCGGCTGCGGCCAACCGGGCGCTCACCTACATGGGGCTCCGCCCCGGCACGCCCCTGCGGGAGGTGAGCGTGGACACGGTCTTCATCGGCTCGTGCACCAACTCGCGCTTGGAGGACCTGCGCGCTGCGGCGACGGTTCTCCGGGGGCGCCACGTGGCCGCCGGGGTGCGCGCCCTGGCTGTGCCGGGCAGCGGCCAGGTGAGAGCGGCCGCCGAGGCCGAGGGGCTCGACGGGGTGTTCCGCTCGGCCGGGTTCGAGTGGAGGGAGCCGGGCTGCTCGATGTGCCTGGCCATGAACCCCGACAAGCTCGCCCCCGGCGAGCGGTCGGCGTCCACCTCCAACCGCAACTTCGAGGGCCGGCAGGGCCGGGGGGGACGCACCCACCTCGTCTCGCCGGTGGTCGCCGCGGCCACCGCCGTCGCCGGGCACTTCGCCGCGCCGGCCGACCTGGACTGACCCCTACCGTTCCACCGAGAGGACCTGCCGTGCAACCCGTTCGCACCGTGACCGGTACCGCCGTGCCGCTCGACCGCTCCGACGTCGACACCGACCAGATCATCCCGAGCGACTGGCTGAAGCGGGTGGAGCGCACCGGGTTCGGCCAGGGGCTGTTCGCCGAGTGGCGCGAGGACCCGGCCTTCGTGCTCAACCGGCCCGAGCACGCCGGCGCGACCGTCCTCGTAGCCGGGCCCAACTTCGGGGTGGGGTCCTCCCGAGAGCACGCCGTGTGGGCCCTGCAGGACTACGGCTTCGCTGCAGTGGTCTCCCCGCGCTTCGGCGACATCTTCCGCTCCAACGCCACCAAGACCGGTCTCGTACCGGCCCAGGTCGACCCCGACTTCGGCCGCCGCCTGATCGACGCGGTCGCCGCCGACCCGGCCCTCCAGGTCACCGTCGACGTGGGGACGATGGTGGTGCGCGCCGCCGCGGCCAGCCTCGAGGCGCCCTTCGAGCTCGACGCCTTCACCCGGCACCGCCTCCTGGAGGGCCTGGACGACATCGGCCTCACCCTCCGCCACGAGGCGGAGATCGCCGCCTACGAGGCCAACCGGCCGTCCTTCCTGCCCTCGGTGGACCCGATCGGCTGAGCCGGGGGGCGGGCCCCGGGGTGCGGGCGGCCCGCGGCAACGGCGGGGTGCGCCTGCGTACCGCGGAGGAACCTCTCACCTGCTCACAGTTCGGGCACCTGTCCGCCGGTGAGCCTCACCGGGCCCCGCCGACGCGCCCCGCCCCGGCCCCTACGAGGGGGCGAGCAGCTTGGCGACCCGGGTGACCCCCTCGACCAGCGCGTCGTCGCCGAGCGCGTAGCTGAAGCGCCCGTAGCCGGGCGCCCCGAAGGCCTCCCCCGGCACGAAGGCCACCTTCGCCTCGTCGAGCACGATCCCGGCCAGCTCGAGGGTGCTCGCCGGCGCCCGCCCTACCGCCCCGAGCGGCCGGCCGAGGACCCCCTCGAAGCTCGGGAAGGCGTAGAACGCCCCCTCCGGCTCGGGGCAGTCGACCCCGGGGATGTCCCCGAGCATCGACACGATGCTCCGGCGCCGCCGGTCGTAGACCGCGCGCATCTCGGCCACCGCGTCGAGCGGGCCGACGACCGCCGCGAGCGCGGCGCGCTGCGAGACGTTGGCCACGTTGGAGGTCGAGTGGCTCTGCAGGTTGGCGGCCGCCTTGACCACGTCGGCCGGCCCGACGATCCACCCGACCCGCCAGCCGGTCATCGCGTAGGTCTTGGCCACCCCGTTGACCACCACGCAGGTGTCGGCCAGCTCGGGGACCAGCGCGGGCAGCGAGGAGAACACCGCGTCCCCGTAGACCAGGTGCTCGTAGATCTCGTCGGTGAGCACCCAGATCCCCCGCTCGGCGGCCCAGCGGCCGATCTCCCGGGCCTCCTCGGGACGGTACACCGCGCCGGTCGGGTTGGACGGCGAGACGAACAGCAGCATCTTGGTGTGCCCGGTGGACGACGCCTCCAGCTGCTCGACGGTCACCTTGAAACCCGCCGCGCCGGTCGTCGGGACCTCGACCACCGACGCCCCGGCCAGGCGGATCGCCTCGGGGTAGGTGGTCCAGTAAGGGGCGGGCAGCAGTACCTCGTCGCCGGGGTCGAGGAGGGTGGCGCAGGCCTCTTCCACCGCCTGCTTGCCGCCGTTGGTGACGAGCACCTGGGCCGGCGTCACCTCGTAGCCGGAGTCCCGGGCGGTCTTGGCGGCGATCGCCTCCCGCAGCTCGGGCAGGCCCGCGGCCGGGGTGTAGCGGTGGTTGCGGGGGTCCGAGCAGGCCTGCACGGCCGCCTCCACGATCGCCGCCGGCGTCGGGAAGTCCGGCTCGCCCGCTC
>JAJZWW010000272.1 GCA_021846485.1 Actinomycetes bacterium | reverse complement strand
CCCATCCGACCCCATCCGACCACGGTGTCGACAGCCGGAGGAGCAATCCATCTGCCCGCAACAAAGAAGGAACTTGCCTGGTGGATTTCTTCACCAGCTCTCACCTGGGGTTTGGGTTCGAAATACTCCAGGTAGCTGTCGCAAAACCCGCGTGAAGGCGGTGATCGGCCGTCCGCCCCTACATGACGCGCCACGAGTAGTCAGGAAGACCTGCTTGCGAACGGCCGGTCACCGCCGGTCACCGCCTCCAGAAGGTAGTTTTGCGGCAGCTTCCCAGTAGGCAAGTTTCTCCTCGTTACGCGCAATCCCGCTCGGCAACCTGGCATACGCCACGCTCATCCCGCGTCCGCGGGCCCGCTCGGCGGCTGTGTGGGCATTTTCAAGCGACCGACGATCTCGCTCGGCGACTCGGCCAGGCGGGCGGCCAGCTCGCGTCGTAGAACGACAGCGCGTGCGCGCGGGCCAGCTCCGCGGCATGTCGCCGCCAGTCAGCGGCCATCACCAGCGGAGCGCCGAGGATGGCGCCGCGGTCGTCGAGTTGGTCGGCGGTCTCGGCTGCCTCCCAATGAAGCCCGCGAAGGAGAACGTTGCCGACTTCGTAGATCGCCAGGTCGAGCACGTGGGCCTCGAGCTCGCCGGAGACATGCGCCGAGCGCAGCGCTCGGGCCTCTGCCAGCTCACCCTCCCCCTCGTCGTGGAACCACTTGACGAGGATCGACGTGTCGATGAGCAGGTGGGTCACCGCGTGTCGCGGTGGGCACGGACGAGGCCAGAGGCCTCGAAGGCGCCGGCGCTCCTGAAGCGCTGCTCGGATCGTGCGATCGCAGCCGCGACGCGGCCGTCGTCGCGGCGGGCAAGTTCGCGTCGGGCTGCTGCGGCAAGGAACGCGCTGCGGGTCGTGGATCGACGCTTGGCCTCGGCATCGACCTCCGCCAGGAGATCGTCTGCGAGTGAGACCATGACCTTGGACATACCGCCAGTCTGGCCGCGGGTGTTGCCGGCAAGCCTGCCGGAGGACGTACAGTACCTCCGCGGATCGCCGGCAACCCGGTCAACCTCGTCGACCTCGCCGTGAACGAAATTCGCGCCGCTCGAGCCCGAGTCGTCGTACAGGACTCTCCGGCGGCTGCTCGAGCGTCGCCGTACAGCGGGCCACGGAGCACGGCTCGGCGGCCGTCACGCTCGGGATCTACGGGCACTTCTCCGACACCGACCGCATCCGAGCGGCGTCGGCCGGCCAGTTCCAACCTGCCGAGGGCCCAGTGAGGACCGTGACCCGCCCTGGCGGCGCACAACTCCTGGTCGGCAGGTATTTTCGACCCGATCTCAGCTCGAGCTCAGCTCTTGAACAGGTACTCGCGCTCATCCGGGTCGACCAGCAACGTCAGCTCCTCGGCCAGCTCGGGGTGGGCGGCGAGCGCCGAGTCGGCGTCGACCAGCTCGAACGCCACGGCCCTGGCGAGGCCCACGGTCTTCTTGTGGCGCCGGAGCGACGCCAGCTTGAGGTCGGACACCCCCTTCTGGCGGGTGCCGAGGATCGTGCCCTCCCCCCGCAGCTCGAGGTCGACCTCGGCCAGCTCGAAGCCGTCGTTGCTGTCGACGAGCGCCTGGAGGCGCTTGGCGGACTCCTCGCTGGCACCCTCCCCGAGCAGGTAGCACCACGAGGCGTCGGCTCCCCGTCCCACCCGGCCGCGCAGCTGGTGCAGCTGGGCCATCCCGAAGCGGTCGGCGTCCTCGATGACCATGACGGTGGCGGTGGGGACGTCGACGCCGACCTCGATGACCGTGGTGGCGACCAGCACGTCCAGCCGGCCGGCGCGGAACCCGGCCATCACCGAGTCCTTCTCCGCCGCCGGCAGCTGGCCGTGCAGCAGCCCGACCCGCAGTCCGGCGAGCTCCCCCGCGCCGAGCCGCTCGTGCTCCTCGGTCGCCGAGCGGGCCTGGACCCGCTCGGAGCCTTCCACCAGCGGGCAGACGACGTAGGCCTGGCGGCCGGCGGCGACCTCGGCGCGCACCCGGTCCCACGCGGCGGCCTCCTCGAGCGGTCCCCGGGCCCACACCGTGGCGACCGGCGTGCGGCCGGGGGGGAGCTCGTCGAGCACGGTCGTGTCCAGGTCCCCGAAGACGGTCATCGCCGCGGTCCGGGGGATCGGCGTGGCGGTCATCACCAGCACGTCGGGCACCCGCTCGCCCGCCCCCCGGGTACGCAGCACCGCCCGCTGCTCGACGCCGAAGCGGTGCTGCTCGTCGATGACCACCGCGCCGAGGTCGGCGAACTCGACCTCCTCGGTGAGCAGGGCGTGGGTGCCGACGAGGATGTCGACGCCACCGTCGGCGAGCCGGGCGCGCAGCCTGGCGCGCGCCCCGGCGGTGGTGCGGTGGGTGAGCAGGGCGACGGTGACCTCCCGGCGGGAGAACAAGCTCCCCTCGGCCTGGTCGACCTGCAGGCCGGCGACCAGCGCCGAGAGATTGGCGTGGTGCTGCTCGGCGAGGACCTCGGTCGGGGCCATCATCGCAGCCTGGTGGCCGCCGTCGACGGCGGTCAGCATGGCGGCGAGCGCCACGAGGGTCTTGCCTGCGCCTACGTCTCCTTGCAACAGGCGGTGCATGGGGTGCGGCCCGGCCATGTCGGCGCGGATCTCGGCCATGGCGCGCTGCTGAGCCGAGGTCAGGGGAAAGGGCAGCCCGGCGAGGAAGCGGTCGACGAGGTGCCCGCTGGTAGAGTGGCGGATCCCCAGGGCGTCTCGTTCGGTGGCCCGCTTCCGCATGACTAGGACGAGTTGGAGTCGCAGGAGCTCGTCGAAGCCGAGGCGGCGGCGTCCGATCCGGTGCTCGTCGGCGGTCTCCGGCAGGTGGGTGGCGCGCAGCGCCCACGCTCGGCCGGCGAGGCGCTCGCGCTCGCGGACCGCGGCGGGCAGCGGGTCGACCAGGTCGGCACACCAGCGCGCGAGGGCCTCGCCGACGCAGGTGGCGATCTGCTCGCTGGTCAGCCCGGCCTTCTCCGACTGCGGGTACACCGCGACGACCCGACCGGTGCGGTCACCAACCAGGTCGACCACCGGGTTGGTCATCTGCCGGCGGCCCCGGAAGCGCTCGACCTTCCCCCAGACGACCACCTCGGCTCCCTCCTTCAGCTGTTTGGCCCGCCACGGCTGGTTGAAGAAGGTGAGGTGCAGGTACCCGTGACCGTCGAACAGGTCGGCCTCCACCATCGACCGGCGGGAGCGGGTCGGGCGGGAGCCGACCTTGCGGACCTGGGCGAGCACGGTCGCCTCGTCGCCGTCCAGCAGCTCGTCGATGCTCACCTGGCGGGTGCGGTCGACGTAGCGGCGGGGGTAGTGGGTGACCAGGTCGAGGACCGTCTCGATGCCCATCTGGGCGAGCCGGTCGGCGCGCGCCGCGGACACGCCCTCCAGCCGTCCGACCTCGATGCCCGCCAGGTCGCCGAGGGTGGTCACTCCACGCTCAGGAGGTAGGCGTACAGCGGCTGCCCCCCGGGGTGGACCTCGGCCACCAGCTGGGGGTGGTGCTGGCTGATCCACTCGGTGATCCGGCGGGTGTCAGCGGGGTGGGCCCCGTCGCCGACGATGATCGTGACCACCTCGTGGTGGTCGACGTCGACGAGCAGGCCGAGCAGGCCGGTGGCGGCCTCGGCGAGCGACGCGGCGACGACGCGGACCCCCTCCCGGCTGATGCCGAGGTAGTCGCCCTCCGACACCGGGCCGGCCGGGCTCGTCGCGTCGCGCACCGCCCGGGTGACCTCCCCCGCCACCACGTGGGTGGCGCTCGCCGCCATCGCCGTCGCGTTGGTCTCGACGCTGCCCTCCGGGTCGTACTCGAGCAGGGCGGCGAGACCTTCCTGGATGCCGTGGGTGGGGACCACCCGCACCGGCTTGGAGGCGGCTGCGGCGGCGGCCTCGGCTACCGGCACGACGTTTTTGTTGTTGGGGAGCAGCACCACCTCGTCGGCGTCGGCCATGTCTACGGCCTCCAGCAGCTCGGCGGTCGAAGGGTTCATCGACTGGCCGCCGGGGACGAAGTGGTGCACGCCGAGCGAGGCGAAGATCCGCCGGATGCCTTCGCCAGCGCAGACCGCGACCACCCCGCAGCGCTCGTGGGCGGCTCCGGGGGCGCCGGCGGCCGCGGCGGCGGCCTCCCTCACCCAGCGCTCCTCCTCGACCTCCTCGTGCAGGTCAGTGACCTGGATGCGGCTGGGGCGCCCCGCGTCGAGGGCGGCTTCGATCACCCCGCCGATGTCGTCGGTGTGGATGTGGCACTTCCAGGTGCCGTCCCCGCCGACGACCACGATCGACTCGCCGAGCCCGGCCCAGACCTCCCGGAAGGCGGGGACCGCGTCGTCGGGGGCTTCGAGCAGGTACACGACCTCGTAACGGCAGGAGCCGACCGCTTCACCCGCCGCGGCGCGTTCGGCGGGTGCGCCGCGGCCATCCCCGGGGGCTCCGCACGCGGGAAGGGGGCGGCCGTCGAGCACGTGGAGCAACGCGTCGAACAACAGCAGCAGGCCGCTGCCCCCGGAGTCGACCACGCCGGCGGCACGAAGCGCGGGGAGCTGCTCGGGGGTGCGGGCGAGCGCCGCGGCCGCCGCCGACCGGGCCCGCTCGGCGACCTCGAGGGTCCCGGTGGGGGGAGCCGTGCCGGCGGCGACGTCGGCCACCGAGTCGGCCGCGGCCCGCGCGACCGACAGCATCGTGCCCTCCACCGGCTGCTGGACCGCCCGGTAGGCGCCGTCGGCGGCCCGCCCGAGCCCGTCTGCGAGGGTGGCACCGTCGAGCATGCCCCGGTCGCGCACCACCTCGGCGAGGCCGCGCAGGATCTGCGACAGGATCACCCCCGAGTTGCCCCGGGCGCCCATCAGCGATCCGTGGCTGATCGCCCGGGCGACGGCCGCCAGGTCGGTGCCGGCGCCCTTGGGGAGGCCCTCGGCGACCGACCCTAGGGTGAGCGCCATGTTGG
>JAJZWW010000271.1:2450-5005 GCA_021846485.1 Actinomycetes bacterium | reverse complement strand
AACCGAAGAGCCTTCCCACCCAGTTCTCGGCGGTCGTCGCTCCCGAGCCGGAGGACTTCGCCTTCCTCGCCGAGCGCATGGGCGACCTGCCCGTCGGACGGCTGCGCAGCGGCGAGACCGTCGTCCCGCTGACCGTCGGGATCCCCGGGTCGTCGCTCGCGACCCACGTCGGGGTGTTCGCCACCACCGGCATGGGCAAGTCCAACCTGATGCAGGTGCTGGCCGCCGGGGTGATGCGGGCCAACGGACGCTACGGGCTGCTCGTCGTCGACCCCCACGGTGAGTACCGCGCCGCCCTGGGCCGCCACCCCTGGGCCGCCGAAGCGCTGCGAGTGTACTCCAACCGGGCGCTGCCCGGCTCAAGTGCTCTCCAGGTCGGCCTCGGAGAGCTGAGCGTCGACGACCTGCGCACCGCGTACGAGTGGAGCCGACCCCAGGAAGAAGCCCTCTACGAGCTGGAACGCCACTACGACGTCGAGGGTCTCGGATGGCTCGCGACCTTCGCCGGCATCGAGGACCTCGCCGGCTTCCGGGACGTCGAGCTGTCGGCGCGCGTCGCCCTGTCGACCCTGCAGGTGCTGCACCGCCGGGCCCGGCGCATCGCGGGGCTGCGCTGCGTGGCCACCGACCCGGCCCTGTCGGTCGGGCGGCGCATCGTCGCCGACCTCCTCGCCGGCAAGGTCGTGCTGGTGGACGTGAGCGGTCTCGGCTCGACCGAGGAGGTCCTGGTGGCGTCGTTCCTCACCCGCCGGGTCCTCGACGAGTGGCAGGGCGCCTACCTGGAGGACCCCGAGCGCCACGAGCGGATGCCCGTCGTGGCCGTCGCCCTGGAGGAGGCCCAGCGGGTGCTGTCGGGCGGCAAGGACCGGGAGTCCAACGTGTTCCCCCGCCTCGCCCGGGAGGGCCGGAAGTTCGGCGTCGGGCTGTGCGCGGTCACCCAGCAGCCGCGCCTGCTCGACGACGAGCTGCTCAGCCAGTTCAACACGTTCTTCGTCCTCGGCCTGGCCGACGAGAAGGACCGGACCATCCTGCGCTCCTCGTCCAAGCAGGACATCTCCGCCCAGGGCGCGGAGATCCAGACGCTCATGCCCGGCGAGTGCCTGATCGTCAACCTGCACGCCCCCTTCGCCGTTCCCGCCCTGGTCGAGCCCTACGCCGACGTGGTGCGCGCCGCGCCGGCGCCACCACGGGCCCGGGCGGCGGCACCGGTCAACGTGGCCGCCCTCGTCGACTGACGCGGGCCGAGGGACGCCCCGGGCGCTACCCGGCGTGGTCGTCGCCGAAGTCGCCGGCGCCGGCCCGGAGGCGAGCCAGCACCTCGAAGAGGGTCCGCACATCGCCGCCGTCGAGGCCTGGATCGGCGAACACCTCCTGGACTGCCTCGGTCGCGGCCCCAGCCCGGGCGCGACCCTCCTCCAGCAGCTCCGCCAGGGTGGTGCGCCGGTCGGTGGGGTGCGGCACCCTGCGGATCAGGCCCTGGGCCTCCAGGCGGTCGACGGCGTTGGTGACGCTCGTCGGGTGCACCTGCAGGCGGCTGCCGAGGATCCCGAGCGGCAGGGTCCCCCGGCGACTGAACGACAACAGCATCAGCACCTCGTAGCGAGCGAAGGTGAGCCCGAACGGCTTGAGCGCCCGGTCGATCCGGGTGAGGAAGATCTGTTGGGCGCGAAACACCGAGGTGATCGCGGCCATCGCCTCGGCGGTCGGCGCCATGCCGTGGTCCACCCACTGGCGGCGGGCCTCGGCGATCGGGTCGGTGCCCGAGCGGCGGGTGGCGCTCAACGCTCCACGCCGGCGTCAGCCGACAGCTCCGGCACCCAGGGACCGTCGGGGAGCACCCACAGGCGGCGCCGGGGCCCGACGCGGGACAGGTCGGAGTCGGGCCAGCCGCAGTCGCCCTCCCACAGCACCGCCGGGCGCCCGTCGGGACCGCTCGCCAGGTGGGTGACGAAGCTCCTCGGCGGGCGCGAAGCCGCCTCGGCCAGGGCTGCGGACGCGTCGGCGAAGCCCCGCAGCTGCCAGATCGTCACCCACGTCGGGGGCGCCAGGCCGATCTCGCCGGCGTCGCGCGCCGCGAGGGCTGCGGCGGGGGTCCTCCAGGTGTGCTCGCGCACCTCGATCCGGTCGACGGTCACCACCGAGCCGGTGATGACCGGCGCCAGGAAGAACCAGGTCGAAAAGCGCCTGGGCGTCTCGGGCGGGGGCAGCCACCACGAGTGCACCACCGTGGAGTGCGCGTGGAGCACCAGGCCGGCCTCCTCGGCGGCCTCCCGGACGGCAGCGCGGCGGGCGACGGCCACCTCGGCGGCTCTTTCCCCCCTCGGATCGCTCGGCAGCGACACGGCGTCCCCGGCATCCGCGGCATCCACCCGGCCGCCGGGGAACACCCACAGCCCGCTGAACGCCCCGCCCCGCCGGCGGCGCACGAGCAGCAGTTCCGGCCCGTCGGGGCCGTCCCGGAGGGGCACCACCGTCGCCGCCGGCACCGCCTCGGCGGGCCACCCGTCCTGCGGGGCTCCCTCCTCTGACCACTGGTAGCGGGGATCGGGCATCCC
>JAJZWW010000271.1:0-2440 GCA_021846485.1 Actinomycetes bacterium | reverse complement strand
TTCTGGCCGTTGCCGCCGACCGCCGCCGGACCCCACCGGCTCCGGAGAACCACAAGGCTGGCATTCGTCGCACCTCTCTGGTCTACTGGGGCGATGCGGGTCGCAGCCTTGGGCGACGCCCACCTCGGTCGGGCGTACTACCCCTACACCACCGACAGCGGGGTCAACCGGCGCGAGGCGGACTTCGAGCGGTCCTTCGACGCGGCGATCGACCTCGCCCTCGCTCAGCAACCGGAGCTGATCTGCTGGCTGGGCGACATCTTCGACCACCCCCGGCCCACCTACCGCTCGTACCGGGTCGCCCAGCGGACCCTGGCACGCATCCGCGAGCACGGCGTCGCGCTCGTCGCGATCAGCGGCAACCACGACACCCCCCGGCTGCCGGGCACCGGCAGCCCCTACTCCGCCCTCGCCGACGGTTTCCCCGAGATGCACTTCGCCCCCGGCCTGCAGTACCGGCGCTTCGAGATCGGCGACCTGGTGGTCCACGCGGTGCCCCAGATGCTCACCGTAGAGGCCACCCTGGAGGCCCTCGACGAGGCCGCCGCCGCCCGCAGCGCCGGGCGCACCAACCTCTTGCTCACCCACCCCCGGCTCACCCAGCTGCAACCCAAGCACGCCGACATCAACGAGATCGAGGTCGACAAGGGCCGCCTGCGCGCCGACCTGGTGCTGCTCGGCCACTACCACGGCTTCGCCCGGGTCGACGACGCCATGTGGTACGCCGGATCCACCGACACCTTCCAGTTCTCCGACGAGCCCGAGCGGCCCAAAGGGATAGTCGTGGTCGACACCGACACCGGCGAGTGCCGCCACGTGGCGCTCCCAGGGACCCGGCAGCTGGTCACCCTGGAGACCGTCTACGCCCTCGGCCTGTCCCCAGCCGAGCTGTCAGAGCGGGTCCTCGAACGTGCCGCGGTCGCCCCCGCCGGGTCGGTCGCCCGCTTGTACCTCGAAGGGGTCGACCCCCAGGCGTACCGGATGCTCGACCTGCAAGCGGTGCGCGACGCCACGGCGGCGCTGCACCTCAAGCTCGAGCCGCAGTTCGTGTCGGTCGCGGTCCCCTCCGAGCTGCCGAGCGTAGAGACCATCGGCGGCCAGTGGGACGGCTACCTGGAGGGCCAGGACCTGACCGGCCTCGACCGCGGGCGGGTACGCGACCTCGGCCACCGCTACCTGGAGGCGGCCGTCGAGGCCGCCGGCTAGCACGAGGTCCCGGGAAGGCCGAGCATGCTCATCACCCGCCTGTACCTGCGCAACTTCCGGGTCTACGAGGACGAGCTCGACCTCGCCCTGCCCCCCGGGCTGGTCGGCATCTACGGTCCCAACGGCGCCGGCAAGTCCACCCTCCTCGAGGCGATCACCTTCGCCCTGTGGGGCCGGGCGCGCACCGACCGGGCCGAGATCCGCTCAGCCGGAGTGGGCGGCGACTGCGTGGTCGAGCTGGAAGCCGAGCACGAGGGCCACCTCTACTCGGTGCGCCGCTGGCTCACCGGGATCAACTCGACGGTCCACGCCGAGGCGTGCTGCGACAAGCTGGTCATGGCCGAGGGCGCCACCGACACCCGCCGCTACGTGCAGTCGGTGCTCGGCATGGACGACGCGGCGTTCCGAGCGTCGGTGTTCGCCGAGCAGAACCAGCTCGCCGCGTTCTCCAACCAGTCGCCGGCCGAGCGCCGCAAGCTCGTGCTGCAGCTCCTCGGCATCACCCCACTCGACGCGGCGCGCGACGCGGCCCGCAAGGACGCAAGGGACCGCGAGGCCCAGCTCGCCCAGCTGCGGGCCGTCCTCCCCGACCTCGACGCCCTCACCGTCGCCGCGGCCGACGCCGACGCCGAAGCCGCCGCAGCCGAAGCCGAGGCGACCGCCGAGCGCTCCGGCGCCTCCGCCCTCGCCGAGCGGGCCACCGCCGCCGAGACCCGCTGGGGCGAGATCGACTCCGTGCGCCAGCGCTACGACGTGCTCGTCGAGCGGGGCCGCTCGGCCCGGGCCGAGCTCGACCACGCCTCCTCGACGCTCGAGGCCCGCCGGGCCGAGCTGGCCGAGCTCGATGCCGCCGCAGGCTCCCTCGACGAGCTGACCGGGCGGGCCGCCGACCTCCCCGGGGCCCGGGCCCGGCTCGACGCCCTCGGGCGCCTACTCGACGCCCGGTCCCGCCTCGACGCCACTCCGCTCGACACCGAGCCACCCGATGCCTCCGACTTGGCGGAGGCCACCGCACGAGCCGCCGCGGCCGAGCTCCAGGCGGCCGAGCGCCGGGCCGCGCTCGCCGGCCAGCTCGAAGCCGCCCGGGCCGACGCCCGCCGAGCCACCCAGCAGCTCGACCGGGCGGCCGAGCTGTCGGAGGAGGGGGAGTGCCCGCTGTGCGGGCAGCCACTCGGGGAGGCGTTCGCCGCGGTGCAGCGGCACCGGCGGGCCGAGGTCGGCGAGGCCGCCGGCG
>JAJZWW010000004.1 GCA_021846485.1 Actinomycetes bacterium | reverse complement strand
CGCTCATGAACCAAGTCCGTGCCCAGGCGGCCGAGTTGGGCATCCCGGCCACGACGCTCATCCGCCAGTGGATCACGGAGCGGGCAATCACCCCGGCCACGCCGGCGGTGGTGTCGGTGGCCGATCTGCAACGCTTCATCGCCGAGCAAGCGCACCCGCTGGCGTCTTGACCCGCGCCTACCCTCTCCCCTGTGCCTGACGACCACAACGAAGCTTTCTGGGCGGAGACCCGGAGACGAGGTCTCAATGTCAGCGAGATGTTTGCTGATAGTTCGGGGAACGGCTCAGCCCGGACGCAGCTCGATGAACCCGGCAGCGGAGAAGTCTCCGTCGAACGCGAGCGCCTCGCGGATCCTGCGATGCCGCATGACCGCATAGCTGGTGGCGTCGACGAAGGAGTACGCGCGCTCGTCGTGCCGACGGAGCCAACGCCACGCCTCAGCCTCGAGCGCTTCGCCGACGAAGAAGATCTCCACGTCGGTGAGCTTCGACAGCCGATCGAGGAAGCCCACCGCAGCACGATGTCCAGCCCGCCGGTTGAGCAGGGTCCACGTCTCCCCCACGACGTGGTTCGTCGTGACGACTCGTTCGTGAAGGCCCCGAGCCAAGCGTTGAGCGTCGGCGTGCCTCGCATCCCGACGCTCTTGCACCGCGTACCAAAAGCTCGTGTCGGCGAACTTCACGACGCCGGGCCGTAGAGCGCAGCGTCGATGTCCCCGACCGGCTCGTCATCCAGCCAGCCGATCAAGGTGTCCCAACCTTCGGGCGCCACGTCGTCGCCGGTCGGTCGGGGGGCGACCTCCTTCGCAACCGCCAGACGGATCAGCGCTGCCTTCGACATGCCCCGGCGAGCCGCCTCGTCGGCGGCCGCCGAGTTCACGTCCTCGTCCAGGTGGATCTGCACCCTGCGCACGACAGCGAGTATACACATGGTTCGTCCGTGGGGTGTGTATAAGCGAGGTGGCCGGGGTGCCAACAGAAGTTGAGCACCCAGGCGCAAACGACCTTCGCCGGGAACGGATCACACGGGTCGAGGTCGCCGTTGCCGAAACCGGGGGCGGTGGCTCCTCACCGCAGGCCCTGACCGTTGAGCCGCGCGTACACGAAGGCCGCGAGGAAGCAACCGACCGTCAGCCCGATCGCCAGCCAGTGCACCGCAGCGGCCTCGGCGACGACAGCGGCCCGGGCCCCGCCGGTGAGCGGCGCGGATGCCACGATCATCTTCGCGACCCAGCTGCCGACGGCCGACGCTGCGGCGACCGCCCCGCTCGCGAGCAAGAGCACAACGAAGGAACCGAAGATCTTGCCCCGTCCCCGCCGCGCAGCGATCTGGCGGTCTCGTCGCGCCTCGTCGGCTTGGCTGATCAGTTCCCGCGACAATCGCAGGGACAGGGCTGTGCGCAGCTCCTGTGCGTGTAGGCGGGCAAGCGTCTCGGCTTGGCGGTTCGGGTCGGGTCGGGGCGGCGGGACGGGGGTGGGCAGCTGAGCCATGGTGACGAGCGAGCCAAGCGACGTGCAGCTGCTCCCATCCTGCTGGCAACCGACTCGGGAGGGGCGGCGCTCCAGGTGGGTAGTGAGCAACGCAGAATAGCCGCAATGCTGCTATTCTGCCGTTATGGCTGAGGAGCACTCGTTCGTGACCGTACAGGGCCGGGGTCTCATCGCCATCCCGACCGCTCTCCGGCGCCACTTCGGGTTGGACCAGCCCGGAGCGCAAGTCGAGGTTATCGAGCGAGAAGGCGAGATTGTGCTGCGCCCGCACGTGGCCGTGCCAGCTGACCAGGCATGGTTCTGGACCGACCGTTGGCAGCAGATGGAACGCGAGGCCGACAACGCCATCGCCGCCGGGCTTGTCACGAGCCTCGAAGGCGCAGAGGAGCTGCTGACCGACCTCGAGTCGTGAGGTTCGAGCGGACCGAACCGTTCAAGGCTGACTACGAGCGGCTGTCTGAGAACGAGCGTGAGGCGTTCCGCACCGCGGCCCGCTCCTTCAACGCGGCGGCCGACCGGTTCGCCGAGACCAAGGACCCCTCGTCGTGGCCAGCCAGTCTGCGGGTGAAACCGGTCACGAACGCGCCAGGCATCTTCGAGATGACGTGGAGCTTCAGTGGGCCCGACGGACGAGCCACTTGGGAGTGGACCACGGCCATAGACGCTGCCGGGCGCAGTTGGCCGGCGGTGCGCTGGCGAAGGCTCGGCAACCACCGGATCTTCCGAGAGCCGTGACACCGCCATGTGGTGCGTGTCTTCGCTGAGGCGCCTGGCGGGGGCGGGCGGCGCTCTTGGAGCTGTCACTGGGGAACCCTGTTAAGCCACATCGCAACAAGGACGCCGAGTGACAGGCCGGTGGCCACACCGAGCGTGACCCAGCGCAGTGCCGCGGCCTCGGCAACCACGAACATCATCCGTGGCCCGGACCCGCCGGCCGCGACGACCAACGCCTTCGAGAAGTAGACGCCGGCGGCGTTCGCGACGCAGACGAACGCGACGAGCACCAGCAAGATGATCAGCGCGCCGAAGATCCGGCCCCGCCGCCGCTGCGCAGCGATCTCGTCCGACCGGCGCGCTTCGACAAGGCGCTCGAGGTCGCGTGCCTCGAGGCGTCGGTCGAGCGCTTCTTGTTGCTCTTGTACGCGCGCGCAATGGGCGCGCCACGCCTCGACGCCTGGGTCGGGTCGGGGCGGCGGGACGGGGGGTGCGGGGGAGGGATAGCTGTAGCGGCGGACCGCTGAGGGCGAGTAACCCCACCGTCTCAATCTGGAGAGCTCTTGGGTGGTCATCATGGCGCACTCCTTTCTGATGTGTACATCGGAACGCTGGCGGACGGGGGGGTCCGGGGTCGGAACCCCCACGTGACGTCAAGGCGACCACGGGGGCGCAGCACCTGGCCGTCAGCAGTGACCATGGTCGGCCGGCGGCCGCGGGTGATGACGACGCTGACTGTCGTGACTCGGTGGTGGTGGCCGGCGTCATCGATCCACCACACCGACGCGGCGTCGATCGTCTGTGGCGCTCGCCACCGCCGCCACGCCTCGACGGCATCGGCTGTCGGCCCGAGCCCGGCGGCCGTCTCCTCGGGACTCGGGGTGTCGACCCCGAACCGAATGCGCTCGCGGCGCGCGTCAAACAGCTGGACAGTGCGCGGTCCAAGCGGGTGCCCTGCCGCCACGTAGCCACCAACCCCGGCCCCATAGCGAGTCACCAAGGCGGCTGGCAGGCCACGGGCGACCTGGCCCGCGGACACCGGTCGGACCTCGAGCGTGCGGCCCGGCGGGGCGTCGTCGGGGTCCGGCTCAGCGTCCAACACCTCGGCCGATGCCGCCGCCTCGAGCTGCTGCTGCAGGCCGTCGTCGGGCTCCCACGGGGGCTCGACGTCCTGCCCGCGAGCGTCGGCGGCACGCCGCTCGGCGTTCCATGCTGCACGCCGCTCGGCAAGCCAGGCGGCCCGGCGCTCCGTATCACGGGCCCGGTCCGCCTCATGGCGGGCGACCGCACGCTCACGAGACATCGCGATCGTCGGCTCGCCGCGGTCGGCGAGCAGCTTCTCGACGCGCTCGAGCGCTGCGTCGAGGTAGGACGGGTCGGTCGGGTCGAAGTCGGGGGCGAGCCGGTAGTACGGCCGAGGCCCCCACCGCCGGACCAGCCCTAGGTCGACGAGTCGAGCGAGGGCCCGGCGCGGTGTGCGGCCGATCCTGGACCGCACCTCGGCTGCCGTACGGGCCCCCGCGAGGAGCGCCTCGACGACCCGACGACCGTGCTGACCGGCGGCGCGAGGGTACCAGATCGGATGATCTGGTTGTAACACGCTGTGACAATCGGCGCGATCCGGGCCGGACACACAGTGTGTGTGTAGGGGGTGGCGGAGACGGATGGCCAAGCCTGAGGGGGATGCCGCGACGTCAGCGGCGCCTTCGTCAGACAACCGAGCGAGCGTAGGGGCGACCGTGTCCCGGCGCAGGGCAGCAGCGGTGGCCAGGGCCCTGGTCGACGTTGTGACCTGCAGGCTGCCAGTGCGCTGGGCCATGACGCACAGCGCCGACAAGAGCGGCGCCCGGCTGTCCGCGTAGGTGCCGGCCAGCGTGCGCAGGGCGGCGACGGTGGCGGGCAGGTCAGGAGCCGGCGCGGCGGCCCGGGTCGGACCCGGACGGAGGGCACGACGGGCGACGACCTTGGCGACCACGCGGGGGGCGTCCGATCGTAGCCACGGCTGCCCCTTGTCGACTGCGGGGGCGTAGCTGCCGAGCAGCCGGACGATGATCTCCGCCGGGATCCCCGCTTGGTCGCACCGGGCTACGAACCGATAGACCTGCTGGTGCCGGCCGGGCCGCTGGCCGCCCATGCCGTCGACCGGAGGCTCGATGAGCGCCTGGGCGAGCCATGGCCACCGGGCGATGGCTGCCCCCGCGTCTCCCTCGGCGGGGACCGGGACCCCCCGGACGGCACTGGCCGCCTTCCCGTGCGCACGCGGACGCTCGGCAGCCGTCGTCATGTGGACGGCAAGCTCCGACGGCACCGTCGGGAGCGCTGCAACCAGCTCCGGGGTTGGCGGGCCCGAGACCCACGCGTAGTCGCCGTGGGCCGCCCGGCTCGGCGGGAGCACGACGAGCCCACCGGCGGCACGGATATCGACGCCCGGCACGACCTTGGTGCCACTCTGCCACCCGCCGTCGCGGAAGAGGAGGTGCCGGCCGCCGCGGCCGGTCGTCGCCATCAGCGGCGACATGAGGGAGATCCCCGTCGTCGCCTCCAGCTCGTCGAGCGGGTCGTCGCAGTAGAGGTCGACGTCGATCACGCACACGCCGCTCACCGACCCGGTCAACAGCCCGATGTTCGGCAGTGCCCCGGTCTCCCGGACGATCCGCTCGATCTCGTCGGTGATCTCGTCGGCGGTCAGCCCCCGCCACAACCCCAGGGGGTGTTTACCAGCCCGCTCCGGCTTACACGCCGTCCCGTCCGGGCAGGCGCAGACCCGAGAGCCGCGCACCTCGACGATCCCGGCGAGCGGGATGACCGCCCCCGGCCAGATCGTAGCGAGGCGTTCCGCCTCGGCGACGAAGGCGTCCTGCGACAGGGGTGGGTGAGCATCCTCACCCCCTCTGCTACGCTGTCCGATGTAAGTCTTCTGACCGGGGACTTCGTGATGGGCGATCGGCGGGGCTGCAACCCCGCCGTCGCCGCGTGTTGGCGGCGCCCTCACCCGCCCTCCTCATGCGACTCCGCTCGACACAGCGTCGAGCTTCCTCCCACCGTAGTCGTCCGCGCGCCGATGCGCGCGGATCCCATACCAATTTTTTGTGACCAGGGATAATAGACTGTTATCCCTGTCAGGCCAGGTCACGCCGCTGCTATCCGATGATTTCTAGCAAGATAGCTTGCTTGTAAGCCGTCTTTCTGGCTTTCTTTCTGTCTTGCTTGCAAGCAAGAATTCCAGCGGCTCGGGCGCTGCGGCGTACAGAAGGCACAGAGCTTCTGTGCATTGCAGAACCCACAGAACCCACAGAACCTCTGTACGTTACTGAACGTACTGAAGGTACGTAGGTTACGTAACCCACGTACAGGGCGTACACAGCGCCCCGCCTCGTCGCCGACCGGCGCGTGCTCAGCTCGGCGAGAGCGAGCGCTTCAACGATGCCGTTCGCTGGGATCAGTCGTCGGGCATCTCCACCCTCGGTGCTGCTCCGCCGCCGCCATACCATCCCTCCCCTATTGACTCAACATTCTATTGCGCGCTAGGCTGGTGGGCAACAGGTAGTTGAGACAACCCGCTGGCCGTGGCAAGGTTCAGCATGGTCAGGCCGCGAAGTCAACGACTCGAGGAACTGGGCGTGGCGAAGTTCACGAAACCCCTCAAAGACGCAGATGCCCGCTACCGCCGCGCCGAGGCGGCGCTGGCCGAAGCGCGTCGCGTCCGGGCCGAGGCGGCACGCGCTGCGCACACCGCGGGGGGCCTCACGTGGCGCGAGGTCGGCGAAGTCCTCGGGGTGTCAGCGCAACGCGCCGAGGCGCTCGCAGCCGACTGACCTGGGAGCACGCACACATCCTCAACGTGGTGTTGACGTTTGCCGTTTTCTCCTGCTATTGTTGAGTCAACAGCTCATTGCTGATTGACCCGAGGCAAGGAGGCACCATGACCAAGACTGCCCGGTGGCTCATCGCCACCATCGCCGCACTCGCACTCGCAGCCGGCCCGCTGCTCGCCGCATCGCCGGCGGGGGCGGCGCCGGCAGGAGGGCTTACCGCGACACGAATCGTCGGTGTCGCGCTGACGCCGGCCGGCACAGGCGCATGGTTGGTGACTGCCTCTGGTCACGTCGTCGCAGAGACAGACGCCAGCGGTCTCGGCACAGCGCCAGCCGGCTCCGACATCGTGGGGATCGCCGCGACACCCCGGCCGGGCACATCACAGGGCTTTTGGCTCGTGTCCGCGACCGGGCAGGTGTTCAGCTTCGGAGACGCCAGGTCCTACGGGTCGATGGCTGGCAAGCCGCTGGACGCGCCGATCGTCGGCATGGCCGCGACCCCGACAGGCGGGGGTTACTGGCTAGTGGGCGCGGACGGCGGGGTGTTCAGCTTCGGAGACGCCAGGTTCTACGGGTCGGTGCCGGGCCACCGCGACCGGGTCGACGACGTCACCTCGATCGCGGTGGCCCCCGGCGGCCACGGCTACTGGCTGTCGACGTCGAGGGGGAGCATCTTCGGGTTCGGCGGCTTGCCACCCTCCGTGCCGACGACAATCACGACCTACACGCCGACGGTTGGGATCGCGAGCACGACAGGTTACTGGCTGGTAACCGGCGATTACGTCGAGGTCTATGGCACATCGTGGGCCTGGGGGCGGCACGTCCCCTTCGCCTCACCCCCGGTCGCCGTGGCGTCCACAGCGACCGGCAATGAGTTGGTCGTCGTCAGCGCCGACGGCGGTCACGCGGTGTGCACGATCGAAGGCGGATGCACACCATGACCGACCTCTACGAGCTGCTCGAGGTGTCCCCCGGCGCGTCGCCCGTCGTGATTGCAGCCGCCTGGAAGAAGCTCGCGGCGAAGGCACACCCCGACGCCGGTGGTGACGCCGAGAAATTCAAAGCCCTCGAGGCTGCCTACGCAACGCTCAGCGACCCGACGCAACGCGCCGAGTACGACCGCGAGCGGCGCGAACACGGGTCGAGCAACGCTCAGGCGCCGCCGACCGAGTTCGTCCCAGCCGACGGCTTCACCCCGCCGTCTGGGTGGGTGCCGCCCTCGCGGCCGATGCCCACCACCGGCAGCCTCGTGGCTCGGTTATCGCGGGCCACGACCCGCGGCGCCGTGTTCATGTCGCTGGCACCCCTATCCGCAGTGCTCGTCATCACCGCGATCGGAGGGGCAGCTGTCGGCTGGCTTGCGAGCGAGCTCGTGACGCTCCCCCCACCAGCCTCGCTCTTCCGGCTCGTCGTCGTGCTCGCCGTGGCGTGGGTCAGCTCCGGCGCCGGGTGGGTCCTCTCACGACGTCACTCGTCAGATGTGTGGCTGTGGGCAGTCCGGGGTTACTGCGCACTCCTCGTCGTTCTCGTCGGCCTCAACGTGGTCGGTGCGATCGCCCCGTTGATTCCCGTGGTGCTCATCGCCGCAATCGCGTTCTTCGTCATCCGACACCGAATCCGCCGCGGGCGGACAGCGAAAGGAGTTCAGTCATGACCACCATCCTCACCACACGAGGGCTCCCCTACGTCCTCCTGGGTCTCCTCTTGTTGCTCGTCGCGCATGCGCTCGTCGCGCCGGCGGCGCTGGCGTTCGCCGTCCTCGCCGTAGTCCTCGTGCTCCGCATCCGGGCCCGCCACCAGCGCCGGGCGGTCGGGCTCGAGTCGTGAAGCGGCTGCGCGTCGTCGCGCTCGTGGCAGCGGCGCTCGGGGCCTACTTCGCGGGCATGGTCGGCCTGTTCGAGGAGATGACGCCGCCGAGGATCGTCAAGACTTTCAGCACCAACTGGGCCGGCTACGAGGCACGAGGGCGACACCCGACGATGGTCTCCGCGTCGTGGACGGTGCCGCCGATCTCCTCGTCGCGCCGTGCCGCCGCCGTGTCGACATGGATCGGCATCGGCGGCACGGGCCACGACATCCACCTGCTCCAGGTCGGCACCGGCGAAACAACCTACAACGGGATCCTCGCCCGCGACGCATGGCTCGAGCTGTGGCCCGCTCTACCCCAGCCCCTGACACACATTGGCGAGCCAACGGACTGGATCGTTCCCGGTGACCATGTGTCGGCAACGATCTGTTCAGCGGGTCGCACACGCTGGATCATCCAGTTCTCGGATGCGACCCAAGGCTGGACGTTCGCGACGACGGTGCGTTTCACTCTTCGCCGGGCTCGGTCAGCCGAGTGGGTCACCGAGCGCCCGCAGCACGGGCTGCTCCCCCGCTTCACTCCGGCGCACTTCACTCACCTACGTGTCGCTAGGTCCGGCGGCCGCCCCGTCGCCCCGCACCACCTGTCCCTCGTGCAGATGATCCCGATGTACGGGTCGACGGTCACAGTCGGACCCGTCCGCCACGACGCGTTCACCGACAGCTATGTGAGGTCCTCGTGATCGTCCGGTGTTTGCGTGGGGGCGCTCAGCGTGAGCGCCGCTTCTGCGCCGCTTCCTGCCGCCCCACAATCGCCTGCGCTGCCTGGCGCGATTCCAGCCCGAGCACGTCCGCGATTTCCTGCCAGCCAGCGCCGGCCGCTCGGGCCGCTTCGATGGCCGCCCTCCGTCGCTCGACCAGCACAGATCGCCTGGCCTCCACCCCGGCGAACTCCCGACCGACCGCCTCGAGCTCGCGGCGGAGCTTGCGCCGCGCCGGGTCGTCGAGAACTCGTCGTCGCCAGCCTGCTGCGGGGGGCACGGCCCCAGACGGTAGTTGACGGATGGAGGTGGATGTTGAGCTGTGCACCATACCGCCACGCTAGTTGACATATCATAGGGTGTCAACTAGGGTTGTCACCTAGAAGGAGTCCCCACGAAAGGAGCGCAGTCATGACGACCCGCAAAGCCTTCGCCGCCATCACCGTCGCCGTCGGCCTGGCGGCTGCTGGTGCCCTGGCCGCCACCGCGACGACGCCCCCTCCGGTGCCCAGGCTGACGGCCGCCCAGGTGCGGCAGTCGGCGGACCTCGCCGGGTACCTCGTGAACAACGTGGCGGTGCACTTTGCCAGCCGGCAGATGCAGCACGAATTCGATGCGCTCCTCGCTGCCGCCGCGCTCATCGCCCCACCGATCGCCGAAGCCCCTGCCGGGCTTGTCGCGCCCCCGCCACGCGGCATCTGCGGTGCTAGGCCTGCCGAGGCCCGCGTCGAGCTTCAGACGATCCATGCAGCGATGGCGGCATGGACACAAATCCTTGGCTGGGCATCGACAGCCCCCATGCGCCGACACGCGACAGCGCAATACACCGCGTGGTCCTCGATCCGTCACCCCACAGGGGTGACAGGTTGCAGGGCATCGTGACGGTGAGCCGCCTCACCGTCCTCGGTGGCGCTGACGCCATCGCCCCGCACTGGTGGACATGGTGATGGCGGCTGCGGGTGAGTTCTCGGGGGAGGTTGAGATGACGATCGAAGAGAACAACGCGCCTTCCTCCTCTTCCCTCTCCCCCACCCCACCCGACCCGACCCCCGAGCGCCGCCTGCCTGCATCAGTCGCTCCCCTCCTCCTCACACCGAAACCGGCCCGCCGCCCCGCCGCCCCGCCGTTCCGTACCGCCCTCGCGGTTCTCACGCCTCTCGCCCGCCAACGCCTCGCGATCGAGCGCGAACGCCCCTACCTCTACCCCCCTGACGACGCCGCTCGAAGGGAGCGCGACGAGGCCGAGCGCCGCCGCCTCCATGTCCTCCTCGACACCATCGGCCGCTGGCCCTCGCCTACCGCCGCTCGCCTCGCCGCTCACCTCGCGTCCCTCACCCCCGCCGCCCGCCGACAGTTCGTCGCCCTCGCCGTGCACCGCGCGCAGCGCCTCGCTCCGGGCGGGACCCCAGCCCTCGTCGACCGCCTCGCCGCCATGTGGACCGCCGGTGCGCTCGCCCCGTGGCCCGGGCGCTCCGGCGACGTCGACCGGGCGATCTGGCTCGTGATTGCGGGCCAGGCGTGGGCGCAAGGCACGCCTCAGGTGCGCGTGCCCGCCGGCGAGCTCGTCGAGCTGACCGGGGTTCCTCTCCGCTCGGTGTGGCGGGCCCTTCGCCGGCTCGAGTCGTCCGGTCGGCTCGTCGTCACGGACCGCAGTCCGGGCGGCCTACGCCCGAACCGGTACCGGGCTCTGGCCGTGCCGTGGGCACCCGCCGGCTCGCCGGCCCGTCCACATGCTCCGTCCCCCTCCGATACCCCTACGGGGTACGGAGCTGTGGTGTGCCGCCCACCGTCCGCCCACGTCGAGGCCCTCGCCGGCCCGTCCGAGCCGTCCGCCCCGGCGGTCCGGCCGACAGACCCCGCCCTCGGAGCCGCCGGCGGCCTCCACCCCGGCTGGCACCCCGGCGCTCTCGGGCTCGGGCTGCACGCGCTGGCGTGCGCGCTCACGCCGGCCCGCGAGCCGATCTCGGTCCGGCGCCTCGCCGCCCAGACCGGGCGGACGCCCGCCGTCACGGCTCGCCTCGTCGACTCAGCCGTCCCGCACGGGCTTGCCTCGCGGGTGCACAGGGGCGTCGTCGCGGGGCCGGCGCTTCGGGACGTCGGGGCGCTCGACGAGCGGCTCGGACGGGCCGGCGGAACGTCGGACATGGAGCCGGACGCCGACCCGCTGCTCACCCTTCTCGAGCGGGTCGCGGGCGAGAGCGGGACGTCGCTCGCCGCCGAGGCGCATCGGGCCGAGCGGCTCGAACGGGCCGCGGAACGCCGGCAGTGGAGGTCTGGGGCCATGGGTCAGGAGGGGGAGCTGTGAGCGGGGCTCGAGGGACCGTGGTTGGTGGATGGAGGGAGGAGGCGCTGGCCTCCCCCGGGGGTGGGGGGAGCGGGCGAGAGCGGGTGTCTCTACCCCGTAGACAGCGGCCCGGTGCGATGGACCAGGTCATGGGGCTGGCCGGGTGTATCGGCTGTAGAGACACCGGGAGTGGGTGGTCGTGATGATGGAGCTGTGCGGGCCTGCCGGAGTGGTCGTCATGAGCTACGTGGTCGCTCTCGGCCGGGAGATCGACGACGTGCGTGTCGAGCACCACTGCCTCGGGTGCCGGCGGGTTCTGATGGATGTGAGCGATGCCGAGCTGCTCGCGCACGCGGCTGCCCACGAGGCGAACCGGGTGGCCGAGCGGCCGCGGTCGGTAGAACCCGGACGGGACCGTCCCGAGGTGGTCTGGGCACTCACGTGGGTGCCTGCGCACGGGGGGGAAATCGCGGCGATGTGCGGTCGGTGTCGGGGGCGAATTGGTGGGCACAGGCTTGGTATATATATGCCTGGACGAGGTGCCTGGACCGAGGAGCTCATCGAGCATGCCGGTGCACACTGGGCGCTCGCCCAGCTGTCGATCGGGGCGTGGTGATGGTCACGATCTCGGCCGCCGAGTTCCGGGCGCTGCAACGGCGACGGGCTGGCACGGCCTCCCCCGCCCAGGCCGCCCCGCTCGTGCAGCTCGACGAGCAGGAGGGGGTGACGGTCGTCACCCTCATGATCCCGGCGCCCGCCCGTCTACTGACGACGAACGCCGAGCGCCGGCTGCACTGGAGTGAGCGCGCTGAGGTCGTGCGGTCGTGGCGGGTGGCGGCACAGGTGTACGCCCGCCAGGCCAGGGTCCCGGCGCTCCGGTGGGCGGAGGTCGAGTTCGCGATCGCCAAGCGCGGACGGGCCGCCGACGCGGGCGCCCACCATCCCGTCACGAAAGCGGTCCTCGGCGGCCTCGTCGACGCGGGTGTCCTAGCCGACGACGACCCGGCGCATGTCGTGCAGATCGTCGAGCTGCCGCCCGTTCGGGGGGAGGCGGACGCGGTGACGGTGACGCTCAGAGGGGAGGCGGGGTGACTGTCCGTCCGAACCCCCCCGAGGTCCCGCCGGGCTACCGCGCAGAGGTGACGACAGCGGACCTCCTCACCTGGCGGCTGGCCACGCGAGGTCGACGCTGCAGGATGCCGGGATGCCACGACGTGGGAGCAGCGGAGCTGAACCGGGGCTACCGGACTTCCCAGGGCCGGAAGGACGCGTGGTGGGCCTACTGCGCCGCGCATATGTACGGCCGATGGATCGAAGACGGACGCATCGTGCACTGGCGCTGGGTGCCAGAGGATGGGCAGATGAGTGACACGGAGGTCCCAGTATGAGCCCGCTTCTCAACTACACGACGACGGTGCCCGTCGGCCGGACCGTGGGCGCGATCCACGAGCTGCTTGCCAAGGCCGGGGCGACTCAGATCATGACTACGTACGGTCCCGGCGGGCGACCGACCGGAGTGTCGTTCGCTATCGCGACGAGCCGTGGTCCCCGAGGCTTTGCGCTCCCGGTGCGCGTCGAGCCGGTGCATGCCGTTATGCGCAGGGACAGAGCGACGCCACCGAGGTACAAGACCCCCGAGCAAGCCGAACGTGTCGCGTGGCGCATCGCGAAAGACTGGCTCGAGGCACAGCTTGCGATCGTCGCGACCGAGATGGTCAGCCTCGAACAGGTGATGCTCCCCTACATGCACGTCGACGGCCGGACCCTCTATGAGCTATTCGTCGCCGACGAGCTGCCGACGCTCGGGCCAGGCCTTGCTGAGTCATGAGGTAATCAGCTTGCCCCACATCTCCTCGTCTATCTATATGCGAAGGCATCTGTATGCGGCTCAGCCCGATCGCTGCCCTCCGGCTATCCGCGCGACTAAGATGTCAGTGGCAGTTGACGTACGAGAGGAGGCCGGCACATGCTGATCTTGAAATTCCTCCGCTGGCTGCAGCGCGGCATGGTCTGGGTGCTAATGCGATTCGCCGTGTTCCAGCGCCACCCGACCTACGCCCGGCTCTTAGCGTGGACCGGCCTGGTCGTGTGCGTCGGCACGGCCGTCGACTACGGATGGCGAAACGATCGCATCATCACCATCGTCGTGCTGGCCGTGGTGCTGCTCGGCCCGCTGCTCGCCGCAGCGCTCCTCGCCGCAAGTGTCCACCGTAAGAAGGCCGGGACCGGCGTGGCCGCGTTGCGGGCGGTGCAGGCGCAGAGCGTCCGCCGGGCGCAGAGTGCGGTCGCCATGACGTGGGTCGTCGGCGGCATCGCGCTCGCCTGTCTCGCGACGTGGCCTGACATCGGCCCCCCCGTTGCACGTGCCCTCGTCGCCACGGCTATCGCCGCCATCGGTGTCGGCCGAGGCTGGTCTCTCGCCACGGGCAGCCCATGGCCCCGGCCGGCGTGGGTGCTGGCGCTCGAGGCGGCGAAGAAGGATGCCCCGTCCGGCGTCGGGATTCCCGCGGCCGTCGTGGCCATCTTCATCGTTGCCCTCGCCGGAGCCGCTTTCCGCCTCCCCATCGGTGGCCTCGGAGCGGCCGCGTGCGTCATCGCCGCCACGGCGGCCCGACGTGAGGTCGGGGCCCGGTGGGCCAAAGAGGAGCTGGCGGCACGGGAACTCGCGGCGACCGAAGTCGGCGCAGAGCGGGTGGCGGAGGTGCGAGCGGTACGGCCTGAGTCGGTCGACTGGCCGGCTGACATCGACGCAACGACCCGCCACCTGATCCGCAAGCTCAGCCGCGACGAGCACGACGACTCGTCGGCCGCTCACCTCGCCAAGCTCTACCGAGAGCGACACGGCGCCGAGCTCGACCCGGCTGCCGCGGTCGCAGCGTGCGCAGAGCGAGACGCACGCTGGGGGTGGACCCTCACCCTCACCCCCGACCGGGTGGCGGCCGACGCGGACCAAGCGGCGTTGCGGCTTGGCGAGCGGCTCGGGCCAGAGTGGGATGTGGCGGCCGACGGGCCGGGGTTGCGCGTGATGGTGATGCCTTGCGAGCCGGAGCGGCTGCCGAGCCGGGTGGCGCTCGAGGAGCTGCTGCCGCCGGCGGCGATGCCGGTTGACGTGGAGGATCTCGCTCTGCCGGTCGCTCGCAACAGCGCGGGCGAGCCGGTGGCGTTTAATCCGGCCATGACGCCGCACGGAGTCGTAGCCGGCGAAGTGGGTAGTGGGAAGACGATCTTGTTGACCAGCCTCGCCACGCAAGCCCTCGCGCACGGGTGGCAGCTCGCGGTGTGCGAGATCGCGAAAGGGGGCCTCGACTTCGAGGAGCTCCGGCCGTGGTGCACCGGCTGGGCGAGTGAGCTCGGCGAGGCGCTGGTGCTCGTGCGCGCGCTGTACGCAGAGGCGCAGCGCCGGCGGTCGGTTCTGCAGGCGAACCCCGGCTGCAAGAAGTGGCAGGAGTTGCCGCCAGGTGTCCGAGAGGCGACAAACATCCGGCCGCTGCTTTTCATCTTCGATGAGTTGGCCTCGGCGCTGATCGCCGGGGCGCCGCCGCGGGGGCTCGATAAAAAACACCCGCTTGTTCAGGAGGCCGAGGAGCGGTTGGCGGCGACGAGCGAGCTCGTGCTGCTCTTGGGGCGTCTGGCCCGGGAGACGCGCTATGTGGGAATTGCTTTCTTGCCTGGCCTCCAGCGCCCCGACGTCGCGATATTGGGCGGCGAGACCGGCGCCGGTGGTGAACTCCGATCCAACCTCGGGTGGCGCGTGCAGATGGCACCCCCGCGCAACCTCCCGAGCCGTACAGCCGTGGGGATGCTTTTCAGCGGGGATGCAACCAACCAGGCCCTGAGTGAGCTCGCCAGGCTGAACGACGGGATCAGCCCCGGCCTCGGCGTCGTGTGGTCGGAAGGCGGCGGCGTGCAGGCGGTCAGAGTGGCCTATCATCCTCCGGCCGACATCCCCAACCTCCTCGACCGTCTCGGCGTCCCGCGTCACGTCGGGCCGCTCCTGGGCGACGCGGCCACCACCCATCCCCCGGCCGCGTCGCCCAGCTCGCCCGTTGATAGTCCCTCGGGTCCCCATATATATGCCGACTCAGGCAACGGCCCGGTCGTGCACCGCCGGCCCGACGGCTCG
The DNA here is from genome assembly GCA_021846485.1 of Actinomycetes bacterium. Lineage (GTDB taxonomy): Bacteria > Actinomycetota > Acidimicrobiia > Acidimicrobiales > Palsa-688 > JAKAQB01. Next base: position 11,858 of record JAJZWW010000004.1, on the reverse strand, counting down.
CCGCGACGCGTCGTGTCCGAACCGCCCGGCGTGGACGCCGCGAAGTTCGGGATCGAGCCGCGCTATCGCCTTGTCTTGACAGGCGGCGTAGTCGCTGAGGCGGCAGCGGCGAGAGACCTCACCGGTCTCATCGTCCCCGGCTACGACGAGATCGCCGATCCGGTCGAGCGCGCACTCGCGCTGATGCGATGGGCCCGGGTCCGTCGTCTCGACGCACAGGCGCGAGTCGCCGGGCCGCACTGTGCGACCGCGATCGTGACCAACGAGGAGCGGAGAGTGCTCGCCGGCGTGGACCGCGCCAGCGGGGAGTGGGCGAGCTCGATGCCGCTGGTGCTGGTTGACGCGGACTACACGGACGAGGACTCTCGGCCGACGGGCAATTTGGTTTGGCTCAGGACCCGGACCGATGGCGAGTTTCTCGCGAGCCTCGCCGCAGTGGGGCTCGTTGAGCGGTTCGAGCGGCTGGACGGCAACGGCTGACTTTCTTGGGAAGGGCTCGCGAGATAACTACGCGCAGCTCTACATCTTGTGCGCCAACCCCGTGGAGCTGCTCTACATCTTGTGCCCGCGTAGACAACGCGCGAGTCCCTTTTTCTTGACGTTGGGCTCAATACGGTATTGACGTTTCTGTTCTATCCTGCTATTATTGAGTCAACGCTTCATTGGTGCCTGAGACCCGATCGTGAGCGTTCCGATGTACCAGTAGGGCAGAGCCAGAGGAGAGCGAGATGACCACCACCATCGTCGAGTGCCAGTGCGGAGCGAGGATCCGCAAGAGCTCCCGTGCTGCGCACCTGCGGACGACGAGGCATGCCACGCAGCTTCTCGCTGCGGCAGCTGAGGCCTACATCGCGCGGCAGGACCGCACTGAGCACCCGGTCGGCCGGTTCGACAACGCTGGGCGGTTCTGGCCGGACGACTCGGAGTGGCGCGGCTGCTGCTCCGGCGTGCGCGAGCCAAGCCGCAGCTACCCCTACTCCTACATGGTCCACTGCCGCACCATGACGCACATCACCCGCCTCTACGGCGTCGACGAGCAGGTGCTCCGGCGCGAGGTCCGCAAGCTCCGGCCGCCGGAGCACCTCGGCGCGACACAGCGCGTGTGGTTCAAGCGGGTGGCGGTCGTCGACGGGAGGTTCGTGAGCATCTTCGACGGCGTGACCGAGTACCGCCTCGGCAAGCAGTTGATCCAAGCCGTGCGCACCAACCACGGCGGCGGGTTCTACGTGCGGGACACCGCGGAAGGCGCCGCGGCGGCACCCGTGCCCGACGACAGCGTGCTGCTCGACGCTCCCCAGGTCGTCCTCGCCGTCGAGGTCGGCGGTAGTTACACCCGCTACGACAACGGCAAGGTTGCGTTCTCACGGATCACGCCGCTGTACGTCGCTCTCGAGCTCGAACTCGAGGCAGTTACCCAACTGGCAGCGTGAGGGCGAGCGTTCCGATGTACCAGTAGGAACCTAGATAGAGGAGGGCTTGAGATGGCTATCGCGATGACTGCACTTGAGGAGCTCGAGCAGCGCCTCGACTCGGCGGACCGCCGCATCGCTCGCGAAGAAGCGGGCCACGTGCCGCCGCCCGGCGTAGTGAGCGCCTACCTCGATGCGCACGACGCGCTCGACCGCTGTTCGCACCCGTCATCCCATATATATGGGGAACCCGGCGGCGTTAGCGACGAGGCCCTGCTCGATGCCGAGCGAGCGGTCAGTGCACTCGAGCACGCTGTCGAGCGTGTGTACGGAGATGGGGCGAACGTGCCGATGTTTTTCGCAGGACAGAGCTGACGATTGGTTCCCGGGCGGGTAAACTGCGATTGACGGATGGGAGGCAAGACCGATGACAATGACGCACCTCAATGACGTGGACCTCGGTGACCTGGAGCGCCGGCTCCACGTCACCCTCGCGCACCCGCGCAGCGCGGCCGTCGCCCCCGAGCTCGTTTTCGTGCGCGAGGCGCTCCGCCGAGTCGACGAGGCTGTCATCGCGCTCGAGGCCGCCGAGGCGATCCTGGGGATCCGCACGCGGGTGGGGGCGTGATGAGTTGTCACAGCCGTGTGGTACGGCTGTAGAGGAAAGGTGGTGGCGTGATGGCGACGAAGAAGTCCGGCGGACACTGCAGGTTCTGTGGCGGGTGGCTGACGATCGCCGGGTACTGCCGCAAGCGCGAGTGCCCCGGCTCGCGGCGGCCGACGCCGGCACCCAAGCCGGCCGCGATTGTGCGCTCGGCACCCGCTCCGCCGGCCGCTGTGCCCGCAACGTCGGCCGAGGACGACGACGCGCTTGACGACGAGGCGTGGCGCGAGGCCGCCGAGCTCGAGGAGGCACGCGAACGCGAAGCGCGTCAGAATTTCGATGAGGCCCTGGAGAGATCGCTCGACGCCATGTTGCAGTGCCAACCAGAGCGTGAGGGCCGCACGATCGACGCTGATCGCGCGTGGGCGGCCTGGCAAAACGGAGAGATCTACGCGACAGATGGTCAACCACCGTTAGCATCAGACAACGACGAGGACGGGTGGGGAGCCCTCGCCTGGGCGCTCGTTTGCAGTGACGACGAGTGTGCGTGGTGGGTGACCGACTACACAGCGTGGCGCGAGCGCGGCTTCACGCCCGACGAGGCGGACGCGTGGATCGCGCTTGGCGAGAGCCATCCGGACGACGCTGCGTGCTGGCAGAGGTGGGACTTCACGCCCGACGAGGCGGACGCGTGGATCGCGCTTGGTGTGTCGAACCCGAGGGATGCAGCGTGCGAGCAAGAGTGGTCGGCCAGCGAGTTCGCCCCTGACGAGGTCGCGGCGTGGCGTCGGGCCGCATGCGAATGGCCGGAAACAGCTCGTGCCTGGCGGGAGCGCGGACTCGGGCCCAGTGACGTCGAAGCCCTGCGAGCGTCGGGGATCAGCAACCCGCAAACCCTCGACGCCTGGCGGGAGCGCGGTTTCGGGCCCAGTGACGTCGAAGCCCTGCGAGCGTCGGGGATCAGCACGCCACAAACCCTCGACGCCTGGCGGGAACGCGGACTCGGACTCGACGAGGCCAAGGCCTGGAGCAAGCGCGGTGTCACCCCCGACCACGCGTCCGCGTGGATCGAGCGCGGCTTCGACCCCGACGAGGCGTTCGCGTGGATCGAGCGCGGCTTCGACCCCTACGGCCCCTACGGCGCTACCTCGCGTAGGAACCGCGAGGCGTCCGCGTGGCGCGAGCGCGGCTTCACCCCCGACGAGGCGCGGGCATGGTCCACGCAGCGGTACCGTCGTTTCGCGTACGACAGCGAGCACCATTTCTCCCCCGGTGATGCTCACGTCTGGCGCGAGCTGGGCTTCACGCCCGACGAGGCCGCGGCGTTCGCAGTCCGGGAGTTCCCCGAGGGGGCGCCTGGCCCAGAGGTGGTCGCGGCCCTCAAAACCATCGGTATCGGAACGTCTGAAGCGGCTCGCTGGAGTGCCGCCGACATCGGGCTGGCCGAAGCGGCTCGCTGGCATGCCGCCGGCGCGCCGAGCCCCGACGAGGCGGCGGCATTGCGGGCCGTCGGCATTCGGTGGGCGACACAGGCGCTGGCGTGGCGCAAGCGCGGCTTCAGCCTCGACGAGGCGCGGGCATGGGCCGCGGCAGGATGCTCACGTGCGAGTGAAGGGGCAGCGTGGCGGGAGCTTGGCGTCGGGCCGGCCGAGGCGGCGGCGCTCCGCTCGGCTGGCGTCGACGGTCCTCGCCAGGCCCAAAAGCTGAAGGATGGTGGCACGGATCTGCGGGCGTTGGTCCAGCAAGCCGCTGACGGAATCGAGGTGGCGTGATGGCGAGGCCTCAGCATTGCCCGATCGACGGAGGCTTCCTGACGACGGCTGGCGTGTGTCGCAAGTGCGGACACCGCGTCGGCCGCCCGGCGCCATCGCCTGCCAAGCCGGCGAAGGCCGCCCCTATCGCGAAACCCGCCATCGCGAAACCGGTCGACTTCGACGACTCAAAGTGCTACCGGCTGGTGCTCGCGAGAAAACTCCGGCCCGGTGACACTGTGTTCACCCCCGCAACGGGCGAGGCCCTTCGCGAGACCCCAGACGGTCCAGTGTTCCTACACGGATTGGGCTCGGGTCGCTATTTCCGCGTCGTCGCGAACGACGGCGCGGAGGTGTCGTATCGGGACTCGTCCGGCGAGCTCCGCAGCCAGGCGATTCCGCCGCGCCAGAAGGTCTACCGCGTGACGGACCACGACCCGACAGTCGAGCCCGTCATCGATCTCGACGCACCGCTCGACGACGCCGCGTGGCGTCAGGCCGCCGAGCGCTCCGCCGGCGAGGCCACGGCTCCACCGGCTGACGACGCGGAGAAGTTCTTCCGCGACCATTTCAAGGTCATCGTGATAGGGCGCTGAAGATGCCCACCCGCAACTGCCCCCACGACGGCGGCTTTCTGAACAGGCAGGGTCTGTGCCACAAGCCGGGGTGCCCCGGCTCCCGCCGCCCGCCACCGAAGTCGCCGCCCGCCACCGAAGTCGCCGCCCCCCTGGCCCGCAAACTGGCTGCGGAGCGAGCGCGGCGCGAAGCGGCGGCCGAGGTGGCGGCCGCAGCGGCGGCTCGGGCCCAGGATGCCGACCTGGCCGCAAGCGAGCACGCGCTCGCGGTCTACGAACGGGCGCGGCGCGGTGAGGCCACCGACGAAGACGTCGATCGCGCATGGGCCGCGGCGTCCGTCGCCGCCGAGGAGCTCGAGCGAGCGCGTGCTGCATCGCATCTCGCCGACGCTGTAGCGATGACGCCGCCGGACCAGCCGCCGCCCACCCCGACAGACCTGGTCGTCGAGCGGAGGGAGATCCCCCCCGTGCCGGCTGCACCGCCGGGCGAGGACCCCGAGGCCTGGCGACGGGCCGCTATGAGCGCGACGTCGGCGGCACTGGCCGATCATCACCCGTTCTTCAGGTCGATCCTCGGCGACCCCCAGCACGCCATTCCAAATCAGTATGCGGGAAACTGCGCCCGGTGCGGCGCTCGGGTGGAGGCGGCCAAGGGTGCGGCGGTCAAAATGACGACGGGGAGCTGGCGCGTTCAGCACGCACCCGGGCAATGTCCTCGGCGCGTCGTCCCGTTCCTGTCAGCGAAGGAGGGATGAGCATGCCCCCGCGTCATTGCCCGTCGTGCGGCGGCTTTCTCGATCGCGCTGGCAAGTGCGGCACCACGAGCTGCCAGCACTGGCGTGGCCGCCGGTCCGTCGGCCCGAGCGCGTCAAAGGCGATCCCGGTCGGTCCGCCGCCCAAGCCGCCCGTAGCGGCGAAGCGCGACGACCCGCCGGAGATCGACCACGAGAGCTGGTGGGCAGCGGTCCGGCGCATCGAACGCGAGACGCGCACGCCCCGCCCGACCGCATCGGGGCGCTGTCCGACATGCGGGGCCGTTGAGGCCGCGACGATTGAGGGAGCGCTGGGCTTTCATTTGTGCAAGGGGACTGCAAAGACAGCGCTGAAGAGCTTCCTGGCGCTCGTTGATTCGGCGATCGGCAATTACTGAGGCAGGGCGGATGGTGCGCACGCTCTGCCAACTCTGTGCCGGGTACCTGACGACGATCGGGTGGCTCGAGCTCGATCTCACACCCCGCTCCGAGGCCCTTCTGCCTGGCGGCGAGGATGCGGCGCACCTCCCCAGCACCGCCAACGCTCAGCGTTCCGATGATGTATGTGTGATGCGCCGACGAGAAAGCGACCGCTGATGGCCCCCCTCCTCCCTCCCCGTCCTATCCGCCCTCCCGACATGCTCGTCGACGCCGAGCTCGACGAGTACCTCGACGAGGTGCGCGAGGCCCTCGTCGAGACGTCTCGGCTCGTCGCCCCGGACAACCCGTTCCTCACCGCTGGCCGGTACTATCTGCAGACCGCGTACGAGTTGGCGGCCGGCGAGAACACCGCCGCTGCGGGGCTGATCGAGCATCCGGGCGCGTGGGAACCGAGCGACGAGCAGCTGGTCCACTCGGCCTGGCGACACGCCGAGTGTGCACTCGGCTGCATCGCGAATATCCGCCTGGATCTCGCCTTCGCCGCCAAGGCCGCCGAACCCGCCGAGGCCGCCCCCCTCGTCGCATCCACCGCCGCCAAGCAGGGAAGCCTTTTCTGATGACCGCCACCCCCGTCCCCACACTGCGTCGCCGACTCGCCGTCGCGGCGGCCGACCCGGCGGCATCGTCTTCCCCTTACGTCCGTGAGGAGCTCGAGCTCGCTCGCCGCTCCCTCGACCTCGCGGCCGCTCACCCGGACCCGGCCTATGCCGATGCGTTGGTCTGGGGCGCCGAGCTCTCACTACGCGCGGCCGAGCGCGTCGTGGCCGGTGGCGCTGAGCCCACCGCCGCCGTCGTCGGGCTCGCCCGGCCACCCGCCGGCACGACCCCTTCGCCCATCCCGCCCCGGCGGCGCAGACGATGACCGCGACCGCACGTCGTCAGCGCACGTCGGTCGGCGACCGCGGCGAAGCGCAGACCGCCGTCGTGCTCGATGCGCTCGTCGACGCGAGCACCGTCGTCCTCCATCACCTGCAGGCGCCGGGTTTCGGCCGTGGCGACCTCGATCACGTGGTGCTCCGGCAGACCGCCGATGGTCCCGCCGTCATCGTAATCGACAGTAAGTGCTGGTCCCCCGGTATATATGTGCAGATTCTCGGCCGTACCTACCGGGGCCTCTCTCGCTTCACCCCCGCCGAGCACGTGACCGTCACCGCCGCCGCTCAGGCCCTTGCCGACCATCTCGAGCCGCATGGTGTGAGGATGCTCACCCCCCTCGTCGTCGTCTGGCCCTCTCGCCCGGGCCGGATCACCTCACTCGGACTCCGCCTCGGCGACGGCACGCCGTGGTGTCGGGGCGAGCACCTCGCTATTCGACTGCGGCGAGTGCTGCCGGCGGGGAGCGGCGCTCCGCCCGACCCGCGGCTCGTCGCAGCGGTGACGGCGCTGCGGAGGGGGGCATGATGGGCCGCTCCGTGCCGCCGCCGGCTGGCATGACCCGCGTCATTATCAACGTCGAGCCCGCCGTGTGGCGGGCCTACCGGGCCGCCGCGAAGGCTGCCGGCCACCGGTCCGCATCCGACGCCATCCGCGACCACCTCGAGGCAGGACCGACGGCAGTCCGTCGGCCCACCCTGTCGCCCCGTCGCCCCGCTGCCCGTCCCGCACCGACGACAGCTCGTGCGGAGCGCATCGCATCAGCGATACGTAGGCGGGCGCGAGCGGGACTCACGCGAGGCGACCGGCGATGACCAACGAGCACGGCGAAGCGCTCGCCACGTATTACGGGGCGTTCGAGGCGCTCGCCGACGCGCTCGTCGCGATGTACAACGCGTGCGAGGCGACCGGCGCGAACCTGCCTGAGGCTCTCTCCGCTGCGCTCGCCGACGCTGCGGTGCAGCTCGGGTTCGCGCCCGGCCCGGACGCCTCGCCGACAGCACGCCGTGACGCGCTGGTGGCGGGCCTGGTGAGCCAGCGGCCCGGAAGCTGGGAGGCGGCTGCTATCGCTCAGCTGGTCAGCGGGGGTTGACGTATGGCATGCGATCGGCTAGGATTACCGCACGCGAGCAGTGAAGTGAGGGTCGGCGGTGAACGGACCGCCGAGCCGCCGGCCCCGTCTTCTCGCCGTGCAGTCGTGTCACAGCCAGGTGCTCGACTTCGGCCTATGACCTGCTGGCTCGACGAAAAGCTCCTGGGATTCGACCTCGAGACGACTGGCGTCGACCCGTTTTCCGACGTCCCAGTCTCCTTCGCGCTCGTCCGCTTTCGTGATCGTGCCCCCGTCGAGACGATTGCCTCGCTCGTCGACCCCGGACAACCAATCAGTCCTGATGCCGTGGCCGTGCACGGCATCACCGAGGAGTGTGCCCGAGCCGAGGGCACTCCCCTCCCGCACGCCGTTGAGACGATCTGCGACGCGCTGATCGACGCATCGCAGCGATCAGTGCCGGTCGTCGGCATGAACGTGAGCTTCGACCTCACCATGATCGATGCCACCGCCCGGAGGTCGTCCGGCCGGGGGCTGATCGAACGAGGATTCGCCGCGCCCGTCGTCGACGTCCTGGTGCTCGATCGTCACTTCAACAAGTACCGGAAGGGGAAGCGGCGGCTTTCTGATCTTTGCGAGCACTACGGCGTCACGCAAGAGAATGCCCACGACGCGGTGGGCGACGTGGTGACGTGCCTCCGGGTTCTCCTTGCGATGGGCGTGACGTATCCGGAGATCGGCACGACGCATCCGGAGATCCTTCATCGCCGTCAGATCGGGTGGCACGCGGATTGGGCATGTGGCTACTCAGTTTGGCGGGCAGAACAAGGCCAAGCACTGCTGCCGTTGAGCGCGCACTATTGGCCGCTGCATCCCGTGCTCGCCCAAGGGAGGTCAGACGTTGCCTGATCAACCTTCCAGCCGCGCGGAAGACCCGCCGGAGCGCATCTTCGTCGTGAGCATCGGGTCGACCCGTGAGATCGATCGCGTCGAGAGCCGGATGCGCCGTCTGGAAGGCATCAACCCTCCGACCCCTCGGGAGGGTCGAGATCTGGAGTGGCGGACGTTTCTCGCGATCTCGCCCGACCCGCCACTTCCATCGCTCTCCCTCGACATCGTCTGGGCGATCGACCAGTTCGGCGCCGCGAAGATGACCCGTACCTCACAGGTCGTCGGCGCCTTCGTGGAGAACCCCACGACCGGCCCCTTCGCCTGGACCGGTGAGGGAGACGACGGAGCGAGCGCTGGCTTCGTGCTCGTTGACGGGGAGTCGATCGGCTGCATCACGCCAGCCGCAGCGCACGTCCTCGCATCTCTGGCGAACGTCGGCGCTCAGTATCGGGGATTTGCCAGCCCCGACCCCCTCTTCTCGATCGAGCCCCTGCCGGAAGGCGATGACATTCCGCCTGGCCAAGCCCTCCTGACCGTCGGAGGGGGAACGGTCGCCGTCGGCCCGAGCGAAGCGGTCGAGACGCTCTACGACGCGCTGCGGAGCCTGCCACCGTGCGCCCATTACGCGATGTCCGTCATGAGCGCATCGGTACCGGGGGCGACCTGGAGCTGGTGCTCGATCGCGTTGGTGCCCGAAGCCGCGCAGTGGCAAGCGCTCAGGGCAAGCGGTCTGACCGACGAGGAGATCGCCTCGGCGGACCTCCAGGCGATCGTCGACGCCGCGTGTGAGGTGGAAGAGCTCCTTGGCTCGTGGGGTGCTGTCGGACGGTGGCTCCGGGCGCCGCACCCCGCGATCGCACGACTCTCGCCGCTCGAAGCCCTCATGAAGGGAGAGGACGTCGGACCTGCGCTCGACGACCCCTACGCAGGTGGTGACCCGTCGGCCACGACATGGGAGTCGGAAGCGATCAGCTGCTGGCGTGCGGCGACGAAGCGCTGGACATGGGTCGAGCTCCGCCGGGACCGCAGAGACGGCAGGTGGCTCGTCGTCGGTTCGCGCCGCGGCGTTCGCATCGCGATCTACGACTCGCTGTACGGACTGACGGCTGCATCGCAGACCGGCGAGAACGATGCGGCTACAGATGGATTCTTGCCTCTCAAGCCTCCTATCGACGCGGCAGCGGCACCGTTGCGCCTCGCCCGCCGTGTCGACCGGTGGCTCAAGCAACCTGGGAAACCTGAGCTCGCGTTGGCCCGTGCCCTCCTGCGCACCGAGGCGCGCCCACCAGGATGACGCCGTGACCACCACCCGACCACTCCTCCTTCTCGATGTCGACGGCACCATCAGTCCGATCCCACGTCAGCCAGGGCGCACGTACCCACCGGACATTGAGTGGAAGGAGGTCGCCCGCCTTGCTGGTGAGATTCTCGTTGACGCGCGCCTCCCTGGCTGGCTCGAGAAGCTCTCTGCGAGTTACGACTTCCTCTGGGCAACCAGCTGGCACGAGCAAGCGAACGAGATCCTCTCGGCGCCTCTTGGCCTCCCGACGGACCTCCCGTGGATCGACTTCACAGCTCACCACCGCAATGCGGAACGGGCTGAACGAGAGGTCGGCTGTGGAAAGTTCGGCGCAGTGCGCGCCGCGCTCCACAGCGCACGACGCCCAGCTGCCTGGGTCGACGACGACCTGTCTTTGGCCGCGATCCGCTGGGCTCACCAGCGGAGGATCCCGACGTTGTTTCTGCCGACGACACCGAACGTCGGCATCACGGAGCGACACATCGAGCGGCTCGAACGATGGGCGGCAGAGCTGAGCGTTGACGAGCGCGAGCATCGACCATGCGCGTAATCATCCTCGGCAATATCCAGGGCTGGTCGTTACGCCCCGACGAGGCGGTCGGCGCCCGTCGTGCCGATCCCGGCGCAACTCACGGAAGAGTCGGTATGCCGCTCCACATCCTCAGCAGAGATCGCTTCGCTCGAAGCTCGCGAACCTCACTTGGGCGATCGAAAAGACCAGTGGGCATCGACACGTTGAGCTTCCGACACTCATCTCGAAGCTGCTGAAGAGGAATGGGTCGCGTGTCCGCCGGTCGCCGCAACTTCGCGATGTAGACGGTTGATCGGCCTCGCCCTAACGGCATTACTGACTCCACAGTCGATGGTGGGTAGGCGTAGGACCGACCGAGAATCGCAAAGTTACACTGGATCACGACATCTCCGGCGCGGAGTCCGGGTGTTGCCTTGTACTGCACGGAGATGAGGCGGAACCCCCCTTGGTCGGCGCTTGAGTGCGAGGGAATGCGCTCTGACGCGCGTATTGAAATGTTCCCGGTGGAAATGATCTTATCGTCGCCGAGGTAGTAACGGCGGTGGTGCATCTGCGTGAACACTTGGGTTGGAACAAACCACAAGCGCCGATCTGGTGTCGGTGTAGTGTTCGCAGGTCGCTCTGGTTGCGACGTCCCGCGTTGGCCGCCACGAGGGGCCACCCATGCCGCTTCACACCCCACTAGCCGCGCCTCGTCTACCAAGTGCTCGGCCGTGGCGAGCGAGTAGACGAACTTCCGTGCCTGGTCGATGGCCCGTCTTTCCCTAATGACGGCGATGGCTTCCGTGAGCACCCCCTCAGACGTCGACGATATATTTGGCGATCCGACGATCGCCTTGTCGCCCAGCACGTAGACCTTCGCATGCAGATTGTCGCACCAGTACACGTTGATGCCTGTCTTGATGTACTCGCGGACAACTGCCGGATTGGTCTGGCCGGCAGCGGCAGTGCGCTCCGAGCAGTCCACCACGAGGGTGTCGCCGCCGCTCAGGGGCAGGAGCCTCCGCGCGTCGGCCCCTAGGTACGCGACGGCGACGCAGCGCTCGCCCTTCGGAGTCCGCTCGACCGCTGCGGTGATCGTGCTCCAGACCTTGCGCCCAGTGATGACCTCAGCAGTCATAGCCCCTCCTGCGCGTGTGGTGGGGGTCGCTCCCACCCTGTTCTCCAGGCTCACCCAGCCGCTCGCAGACCGACCATAGTGGGCGGCGCGTAGCCTGGACTGCGAACGAGACGACGGGTGTCAGCGAAATGGGTGGCCCCTTTGCGAGCAAGCTCAGCGCTGCTCGCTGTGCAGCTAGTCCTCGCCCGTCGTCCGCCTCAGCCTCAACCCAGGACCCGATGCATCTCGGGTAGAGCGTCGTGACGCCCTGGTGGCCGGCCTGGTCTCCCAGCGCCCCGGCAGCTGGGAGACGACCGCCGCGCTCGTGCCGTTCGTCCGCTGGCGTTGACAGTTGAGATCGCCTCCGGTAGGGTGGTGCCATGGGAGCGTCCGCGCGCGCCGCAGCGCGCCGGGACGATCAGCGCTGCGACGGCAACGCGGATGGCGACGATGCCGCGCTGGCCGACGTGACACGCCCCGGCGATGATGTGCTGGCTATCCAGGTGTCGCCAACCGAGATCACGATCCTCGTCGGTGCACAGCGACTCGTCGTTACCGGCAACGATCTCTCCCTCCGCAT
>JAJZWW010000270.1 GCA_021846485.1 Actinomycetes bacterium | reverse complement strand
CCGGGGTCGCGGTCGGCCAAGTGCTCGCCGCCGCCCCGGGCGAGCGGTGGTGCGGGCTCGGGGAACGCTCCGACCGTTGGCTGGTCGAGCGTGGCGTGGTCGAGCACTACGTCGGCGAGGGGCCCTTCCAGCCCGAGGAGTACGAGATCGTCTCGCTGGTGATCCCGGCGTGGGCGATGCGCCAGCGCCGGGACGCTACCTACTTCCCGGTGCCGTGGGTCCTCTCCAGCGCCGGCCACGGGGTGCTGGTGGAAGGGGCCGAGCTCGGCTACGCGAGGTTCCGCACCGAGTCGGAGGACACCTGGTCGGTCGAGGTGGCCGCGCCCAGCCTCACCTGGCGCTACGTGCCCGGGCCGCGACCGCTCGACGCCCTCGCCACCCTCGGCCTGCTGATCGGGCGCCAGGCCCGGCCCGAGCGGTGGTGGTTCGGCCCGTGGTACCACACAGGCCACGCCGACCACGTCCCCGCCGGCGAGGAGCGCGCCCAGATCGAGGCCCTGATCGACGCCGGGGCGGCGGTCTCCGCCGCCGAGACCCACTGCCGCTACCTGCCTCTCGGGGAGGACCGGGGCCACGAGGCGGAGGAGCGGGAGCGCACCGAGCACTTCCATTCCAGGGGACTGGCGGTCCTCGGCTACCTCGGGGCAACCTGCGGGGAGGAGCACGCCGAGGCGTGGGCCGACGCCGCCCGCGCCGGCGGTCTGCAACGGCGGGCCGACGGCGAGCCCTACCGCTTCGACACCTACGTCGGCACCCGCCAGCCGCCGGTCACGCGGGCCTGCCAGTACGACTTCTCGGTGCCCGCCGGCGGCGACGCCTGGGGCCGGGTCGCCGCCCGCCTGGTCGACGCCGGCTACGACGGCTGGATGGAGGACTTCGGCGAGTACACCCCCCTCGACGCCGTCGCCGGCGACGGGGGTGCCGGCACCGGCGCCCACAACCGCTACCCCACCCAGTACCACGCCTCGGCCGCCGGGCAGGTCCGCGCCATGGAGGCCGCCTGCGGCCGGCGCCTGGCCCGCTTCGTGCGCTCGGGCTGGACCGGCACCGCGGCGGTGGCCCCCATCGTGTGGGGTGGGGACCCCACCTGCGGCTGGGGCTTCGACGGGCTGGCGAGCGTGATCGTCGAGATGCTGTCGATGGCCTCGAGCGGCGTGGCGATGTGGGGCAGCGACACCGGGGGGTTCTTCAGCGGCACCCAGCGCCTGTCCACCGAGCTGCTCGTGCGCTGGATCCAGCTCTCCGCCTTCTGCCCGCTGATGCGCACCAAGTCCTCGGGGGTCGAGCTCCCCGCGTACCGCCGGCCCCAGATCTGGGACCAAGACGTGCTCCCCCACTGGGTGCGCTGGTCGGTGTGGCACACCCGGCTCAACGACTACCTGATGGCCGCCCACGACGAGTACCGTCGCAGCGGGCGGCCGATCGCCTGCCCGCTGCCGCTGCTCCACCCCGACCTCGCCGGCGGGAACCTCGACGACCAGTACCTCCTCGGGGAGGACCTCCTCGTCGCCCCGGTCCTCGCCCCCGGCGCGACGAGCCGGAGTGTCACCTTCCCCCCGGGGGTATGGGTGGACCTGTGGCACCCCGACCGGCCCGAGGTGTCGGGGTCGGAGCGCCGGGAGGTGCCGGTGGTCGCCGACGAGATCCCGGTGTGGCTCCGGGCCGGCGCGGTGCTCGGCCTGCTCCCCGGCGACGTCGCCAGCCTGAGCCCCTACGCCCCCGCCCCGCCGGATCGAAGGGAGCTGTGGGTGTACCCGGCACAACCGTGGGAGGGGTCCGTCGGGCCGGGGATCGCCGCCCGGGTCGAGCGCGACCAGGACGGCTGGCGGCTCGCTGTGCGATCCGACCGCCCCGTCGGGATTGCCGTCAGGGACCTGCGGCCGCTCCCCCATCCCCCGCTGCGAGTCGGGCCGCCCGAGTAGCTGAGCCGGGCGCCGCCACCGCCAAACGCGCCGCCGTCATCGCTGCCTCCTCCTGTCCGTGGCTCGCACTACCCGACGTGCTTGCCTCGACGGGGTCCCCACCCGGGATCATCGCGGCACGTCCCGGTCGCCGACGCGGCGGGTGCGCAGCGGGGGCTCCGGGCCGTTCAAGCAGGCGCCGGTGCGCAGGTCGAAGCAGCGCCCGTGGAGGGTGCAGGTGAGCACATCGGCGCGCACCTCCCCGAAGCGGCTCAGGTCGGCCCCGAGGTGAGGGCAGCGACGCTGGACGAGGTAGTCGCCGCAGCGGAAGGTGTCCTCGGTAGCCCCGGAGCCCTCGACCGCCGCCTCGGCCGCCGCCAGGGTTGCCTCCAGGTAGGCCATCCGGGCGGGCTCCAGGCACTTGAAGAAGCTGAAGACCGCCTCGTTGTAGCCGCCGACGCGGTCGGCCCCGAAGCGGCACGAGAGGAACGCCTCGTTGACCCAATCGGTGACGTGGCGGTCCACCAGGCCCCAGAGCACGGCCGGGTCGAAGCAGAACCAGTGCTCCCAGGTCTCCCCCTCCCAGCGCCGCAGGGTGCCCTCCCGCGGGTCGAGCACCACCCCATAGTCGCCGGCGTCGAGCACCAGCCGACCGCCGAGGGCCCGGCGCAGGGTCGGCGCATCCCGGAGCAGCGGCTCCCACCAGCCCGCCAGCGCGGCGGCCAGCTCGCCGCCGCCGCGACCGGCCACCACCGCCGGATCGGGCCGCTCCGCCTCGATCTGCGCCTTTCTCCTCTCCTGGTAAGAGAGCAGGTAGGCCTCCTTGTCGCCCCAGATCTCGGCCGGGTCGACCGAGTGGGTGACCTCCAGGCGGCCCGGAGCGAGGTCGATCACGCTGCCGGCCACCGCCAGGACCCCCCGGTCCTCCCCAGCCGCAGCCATCGCCTCCAGGAACTGCGGCTGGTCCAAGAAGATGTTGGCCGGGTCGGCGTGGAGGTCGTTCAGGCCGAACAGCTCCGGGGCGAGGAACGCCGGCGGCCCGGCGAAGGGCACCACGTGGGCCGCGCCGACCGAGCGGATGTAGGCGAGCGCCCGGGCCACCTGGCGCTGCCGCTTGTCCCGCCCGAGGCGCGCCCGGCTGGCACGGTCCATGCGGTACACCATCGGGTACCAGATGGCCCCGGAGTACTGGAGCAGGTGCAGGTCGTAGGGGCCGAGCCGGCCGAGGACGGTGGGATCCCTCGGATGGCAGTCGTTCTGGTCGAGCACCCGGCACTCGCCGTCGTCGAGCGCGAGGACCGAGTCGCCGATCGGGCCGTCGGAGGGCGAGGTCGCGGCGACGACCATCGCCCGCAGCCCGTCGAGCTCGACCGGCTCCGCGTCGCGGGTCTGCACGAAGCGGTGGAAGCCGAGCGCCTCGAGCTCGCGCCGAAGGTCGTCGACAGGGAACTCGGGCAGCAGCACCGTCGCCGACTTGTCGACGTGCGCCGAGAGGAACCTCCGGTCGAGGTGGTCCTGGTGTAGATGGGAAATGTAGAGGTACCGAGGCGACGCGAGCCGGTCGAGGTCGATCCCGCCGTTGTCGGGGAACGGCCACCACGATCCGAGATATGCGGGCGTGAACCACGGGTCGCAGAGGATCGTCGCGTCGCCGGCGGAGACCAACATCCCCGCGTGGCCGGTCAGGAGGAGCTGCATCACACCTCGGTCGGGTCGGGGCGACCGGCCGGCGCGCGCCGGTCCGCCGCCCGGGGGCACGAGGATACCGGTACCACGCCCGGCTCGGGCGGTCCCAGCCCGGCCCCGAGCCCGCCTCGGGCCGCCGGGGCCAGGACCGCCGGACCACGTCGGGACCACCGCCCCGGCCGGCGCGCTCGGCACACCCGGCTCGTAGCGGGGATACTCGCAGTGATGGCACGGACCCGGACCGAGCAGCTCGCTGGGGGGGGTGGGAGCCCACCGCGCCGGCGAGGGCGGAAGTGGGGACGCCAGCGGTGGTGGCTGTGGGCGGGCATCGCCTCGCTGCTCGTGGGCGGCGTGCTCGGCGCGCTGCTCGTCTCCGACCTGACCTCGCGCACCCCGGGGAGCCTGCAGCTGCCCGCCGCCGGGCCCGGGACCTCGACCGCCACGATCGCCGCCGGCCCGGCGAGCGGCCGGTGGTCGGTCGGGCCCGGCTCGGAGGTCGAGTACCGGGTGCACGAGGTCCTCTTCGGGATCCACCACACCGCCGTGGGGCGCACCTCCGCGGTCTCGGGCGGGATGGTCGTCTCCGGCAGGCGGGTGGTGGCCGCCGACTTCAGCGTCGAGATGGGCAAGGTCCGCAGCCACCAGGCCGGGCGCAACGTGGCGTGGCGGGACTTCATCATGTACACCGCCCGCTACCCGCAGGCCCGCTTCCGCCTCACCCGGCCGATCACCCTGCCCGGGGTGCCGGCGGTCGGCAAGGTGGTGCGGGTCCCCGCGACGGGGGAGCTGACCCTGCGGGGCGTCACCCGCACCGTGCAGCTCACCTTGTCGGCCGAGCGGACCTCGACGAGCACGATCGACGTCGACACCGACCTGACCGTCGTGTTCCGGCAGTGGCGGATCCCCAACCCGAGCTTCGCCATCACCAAGGTGGCCAACCACGGCACCCTGGAGGTCCTCCTCCACCTCCGGCGCGGAGGCTGAGCCGGTGCGGGGCGTCGCGGTGTCCTGCGATGACGGCCAGCTGACCGTGACCCTCACCGGGTGGCGGCGGCTCGCCGCGCTGCAGCGGGGGACGAGCGTGCCCCTGGCGGCGGTGGTCTCCGTCGACCACGACCCGGCCCCCCGCTCCCGGGTGGGCACCGGCCCCCGCCCGCCACGCTCCCGCAGCTCCGGGGGGCTGTGGCGTTACGGGACCTACCACGGCGTCCAGGGCTGGTCGTTCTGGGCGGTGGGCTCGGGCAAGGGGGCAGTGGTCGTCGAGGCCGCCTCGGGTCGCTACCGCTTCGTGGTGGTGGAGGTCGACGACCCGGCGGCCACCGTCGCCGAGATCGAGCGGGCCCGGCGGGACGCGCGGGCCGGCGGGCACGGCTAGGGCCGCTGGGCCGGCGGAGGCGGCCCGCCGCGCGCACCGTCCCTTCGCGGAC
>JAJZWW010000269.1 GCA_021846485.1 Actinomycetes bacterium | reverse complement strand
CCCCCGCGTACCGCGTTGTCCCCGGCTTCGAGCTCTCTGGCGCGCTGACCGTCTCATGCTTCGCGGTGGCCGACGAGATCGAGGCCCAGATCGTCGTGCGCGGCACGCGATGGTCCTGGTATGGGCTGAGCCGGGTCAGTGACCTTCGTGCGCTTCGGTGTCAGCTCGTTGCCACCAACGGCTTCGCCGGCGACGACGTCCTTGTCGCCGACAGCGGTACGGGTCCCTTCAAGGCGACGATCATGAACATCGATGCGGACGGCACCCTCGTGCTCGCCGTCCACGCCTTCATCCCAGCCCACGCCTGACACTGTTTCGGGACCGGAGCTCAGGGGCAGGCTGCTCATTCCCACGCAGCTCGAGCCGCGCCACGCACCCTCCTACCTTGCGGCTGGGGACAGCTTCGGGAGAACTGGGCCTCATGGTGATGTCGCGTCTGAACGTCACCTCCTTCGGCAGGAAAACGGGCGAGATCTCGTAGGTCGCCGGCACGGGTCCGTCGCCTCGGACCCCGATCTTGGCCTCGCTGGATCTCGTTGTCCCCCACCACGAAGGCCTGATCCGTATAAAACACCGTAAGCAAACGCGCATCGGGTTCTCGGGGTCACCGTCGACGGCAGCCCCCAACCGGAATCCCTTTCGGGTACCCGGATCCGATCGAGTTGGGGAGTGATGTTGGCCGACCATGACCGGGAGTTCACCGACTTCTTCGACAGCATGCTGCCCCGGATCCTCCGGATCGCGTACGCGATGATCAGCGATTACGCCGAGGCCGAGGACATCGCTGCCGAGGCATTGGCTTGGGCATACGGCTCTTGGCCACGACTCCGGTTGTTGCCATACCGGGATCGATGGGTGCTCCGTACCGCGATCCACCTCTCCATCGACCTCCTGCGCCATCGATCGGCGCCGGCACATCCAAGGCGCTCGCTCTCCACCACAGCTGAGTCGGAGCCGATGGCGGGGTCCAGGGGTGCCAGTCCTGGTTCGCCAGGGTCAGTGGCCGAGCTCGTGACAGATCGGCGCCTCTTAGTCGGCGCTGCAGGCCGTCTACCCAAGCGTCAGCGAGAGGCAGTCGTACTTCGCTATCTGGCCGATCTCCCAGTGAAGGAAGTGGCTGAACTGATGGATTGCGGCGAAGAAAGCGTCCGTACTCACCTAACCCGAGGGATAGGCCGCCTTCGTCTCAACCTCGGGCCCGATGTAGAGGAGGATCTCGATGGGCACTCCTGAATGTCCACCTATCGACCCCGAGCTTCGCCAGCGCCTGCTGGCAACCGCTCTTCGCCGAGGTCGCCGGATCCGGCGGGCCCGCCGTCAAGCCGCGCTGCGCGCGACGACGATCCTGGTGGTGGTGGCACTGGTCAGCCTGGGAGGGCTCTACAGAGCGCACCTGATCGGGCCGGCCGGCGTCGTCGCGCCCAGGCCGTCGAGTACGCCGACGGTGAAGACACCCACCGAACCGACGGCACCTCTCGCTCCCCGTGTTATCGCAACGGTGTCGCTACGCCAAATGGAGGATCCGACGGTCGCGCTGCCGGGGATCACCGCTCATCCGGTCACGGGCGACGGTGCCGTATGGGTCCTCGTGGCCACCGCAGCTCATCCCCTCGAACTCGTCGGAGTGAAGGGGTCTCCACCGGCAATCTACAGAACGATCCCGCTCCTGCCAGCCAATGACTTCGCCACGGTGATGGGTAACTATCCCCCGGTGTCGCCTCCCGTGATCATCGGTCACGACGCTTGGATCGTCGTTCCCCGACACCTCCTCGAAGTGAACCTCAACTCCAGCCAGATCGTCCGAAGCACACCGGATCACTACGGAACACCGCAGCTCCTCGCGGCCGAGGATGGGTCGCTCTGGCGATTCGAGAACGGCTCCACCACACCGAGCACGGGTCCAGCAGCATTGTTCCCTGAGCTACAACGCATCGACCTCGCCACTGGCACACCGTCGCAGAGCATCCATCTCGCTGGCGGTTGCGGAGGCGGGGCCCTCGTCCCTGGTCCACAGGGCCTCTGGGCGGAGACGTTGGCGTGTGGAGTCGACACCACTGTCCATGTTGATCTGATAAACCCTGCCAACGGTCAGGTGGTCCACACGCTTTCCTATCCCGTCTCCCATGAGTTCTCCATCGAGGCAGCGACACCGTCGGCCCTGTGGGGAACCGAGTACGGGCAGGCAGGCTCGACCCACGGCCTGGTGGCAGTAAGCCCGAGTACCGGGGCGCTCATCGTGTTCAGCACCGCGCCGTCGGATGCCTGGGGGCTCGGAGCCAGTCTCGGGCCGAGTGGGCTGTGGTCTGCAGGACCCTCGGCAGTCACCCTCGTCGATCCGGCGACCGGTGCCGCGACACCCGTGATCCCGGCACCGGTGGGCAGCTTGCTCGATGGGCTCGCAGTAGGGAGCCACGCGGTCTGGATCCGGGATGCGGCTGGCCTGATCGAGGTGAGGCCGTCGTGAGCGTGTCCCGGACGCCGACCGTCGGAGAGGAACACATGGCGACATGGGCACGACGGCTACTGATCGGGCTGGGTGGGCTGGTGGTGGTCGTCGGGCTTACGGCGGCGGGCCTCTTGATGCTCGGCCGGCCTCGGGTGAGCTTCTCCCCGTCGGAGAGCGCCCTCGGTGACGTGCAGGTGAGCGGGGTGGGGGCGCACCTTAGAAACGTCCGTGCCACCCTCGACGGCAAGTCGATCGGGATCTCGACGGTGGACGGGCGTCTCATGCCGACGAGCAATCTCCCGGCTGGGGCGACTGTGGACATCGACCCGACGGCCATCGCACCGAGCTGGATTCGATGGCTCTTTGGGCCCACGACCACCACGTCGGTCGTCGTGCACACCCCTCGGCCTCGGCTCACCACCCGCTTCGCCGTGGCGAGGACGCGTACCCCAACCAGCTCGGGGGTCGTGTCGTCGGTCTCGCAGCGCGACGTGCGGGTGGACTTCACGTCGCCGGTGAGCGTTCTTGCCTACCGGGAAGGAGGATCAGGTGCGGCCACCCATGTCGTCCACGTCGACCCCGCCTCGAGGGTTGCTGTCATCCCGGTCCCCTCTGGTGTGCTCGGTGGCACGATCGCTCTCTCCGGAGTGGCCCGGTCCTGGGAGAGCCTGCCCCCCATGAACCACACCGTCACCTGGTTCGCCGACGTAGCAGGCTCCTCGGCCATCGTCGTGGCTGACCCGGGGCCCGGTGCCACCGCTCCCACGTCGACCAGCCCGATCACGTTGACGTTCTCGACGACAGTGACCCAGGCGCTCGGCACGTCGCGGCCGACGCTTCCTGCTGGCGTCGAAGGGACCTGGACCGAACCCACCCCCAGCTGGTCTTTGCCCCCTCGGGCTTCGGGTACGGGCCGGGGGCATCGGTGACGGTGGGCTTTGACCGTCTAGTCAGGGTCGTCGCCTCCGGTGCGACCGCCTCTGGCGTGCCGAGCGGTGCGATGTCGTCCGCCGTGCCGAGCGCGGCCTCGTCCTACACCTTTGCCGTGGTGCCCGGTTCCGTGCTCCGTCTCGACCAGTTGCTCGCCCAGCTCCACGACCTCCCCCTCCGCTTCACCCCGGCGGCGGGGAGCCCGCCCCCCACCACCCTCACCGCCGAGGAGTCGACGATCTACGTCCCGCTCGCCGGGTCGTTCTCGTGGCGCTACGGCGATGTCCCGGCTGCCCTGGCCGCCCAGTGGTCACCGGGCCAGGCGACGGTCATGGTGAAAGGCGCCTCGATGGCCTTCGAGGCGGCCGAGAACGCCTACGACTACACGGTGGACTACGACTCGGTCGCCCAGATCGCCACCGCCTCGACGTGGAAGGCGCTCATCCAGGCAGCACCGGCCGGGAAGGTCGACCCCAACCCGTATGCGTACGTCTATGTCTCCAAGACCCTGCCCGAGACACTCACCCTCTGGGAGGACGGCACGGCGTGCTCACCTCGCCGACCAACACCGGGATCCCTGAGGACCCGACCGCAGATGGCACCTACCCCATCTATCTCCGGTACATCGAGCACTACATGAGCGGCACCAATCCCAACGGCACCCACTACGACGACCTCGTCCACTGGATCAACTACTTCAACGGCGGCGACGCGGTGCACGGCTTCGTGCGCGCCGCCTACGGGTTCTCCCAGAGCCTCGGGTGCGCCGAGCTACCCGTCGTCACCGCCGCCGAGGTGTTCTCACACCTCGCCATCGGGGATCTGGTCACCATCGGCAACTGAGAGGCGGCGGACGGCGAACCCACCGGATCGGGCTGGGTTGCACCGTGGTGGCCGCGCTCGGGCACGGCGATTGCCTCTGCGGACGTTCTCTCCAGTGACCCCGGTGGCGACTGGGTAGAGGTGGGCTACCGGATCACCTGTCCCGGGTAGCCGCGCCCTCCCACCGGTCGGAAGATCGCCTGCGCGCGGCAGCACCGCCCGAGGGGATCTCGAACACCGCCTACATCGACGCATACGTGCCCCCGGCCAGCACCTCCTCGCGTACGAGTAGGGACAGCGGTGTACCTGGCATCCTCGGGTCTCCATCCGTCGGTCTCGGTCGGTAGCACCGGTCATCATGACCGGAACCGTGCACCGACCGGTGGAACTGACCGTCCCCAGCCCCACCGCCGGAGAGGCGGTGCAGCGCCAGCGGCGCGGCCCCCGGCCTCTGCGGACCCCCCCGCCAGGGGTCCATGTTCCACCACGACGACGCACCGAGACTCGTCTGCTTTCGCAGACGACAGAGCCGGGGGCGCCGCTGGCGCTCCCGGCTTCGCCGGAGGGTCAAGCCTGGGGGCGTCGGAGGGATGCGCTGATGGCCTCCGCCGCAGTCCGGTCCCGCTGTTCGAGTGCATGGGCGTAGACCCGGAGGGTGATGCCTGGGTCACGGTGACCCAGCCGGCCGGCCATCGTGACGACATCGGTGCCTGATGCGATGCCCTGGGTGGCTGAGAAGTGACGCAGGGCGTGCAGGTGGGTCTTGACGCCGGCCTTCTTGGCTGCCCGGCCCATGAATCGAGTCACCATGTCGGGCCGAGTCGGC
>JAJZWW010000268.1 GCA_021846485.1 Actinomycetes bacterium | reverse complement strand
CCAGATCCGCCACGTCCGCCGCCTCGACCCCCGACCCATCCTCGCCTTCGACGCCGACCCCCCCGGCCAACAATCCACCACCCGCGTCGGCGCCCTCCTCGCCCTCGCCGGCGCCGCCCCCACCGTCGCCCGCCTCCCCCCAGGCGAGGACCCCGCCTCCTGGCTCGCCCGCCACGGCATCAACGGCCTCGACGCGTTCGACGCTCCACCAGCCAGA
Source organism: Actinomycetes bacterium (assembly GCA_021846485.1). Lineage (GTDB taxonomy): Bacteria > Actinomycetota > Acidimicrobiia > Acidimicrobiales > Palsa-688 > JAKAQB01. The sequence continues at coordinate 4,826 of JAJZWW010000268.1, read as the reverse complement.
TCCGCCCGGTGTCCGAGCCCCGGCACGAGCCCGCCCCGCCCGCCCGTCGGTGTGCTGGAGCAGCGGGCACCCCGGGTCGAGTGGTGAGCGCCGCTCGGCCGGCCCCGATCTGCGGCCAGCCCCGTCCGCCCCGCCTACTGCCAGCTCAGGAGGTCCCGATGACCGACACGACGACTGCCGCCCCGATCCCCAAGCTCCTCTACACCCCACGGGAGGCCGCTCAGGCGTTGGGCCTCAGCCGCTCGAGCGTGTACGTCCTGCTGTCGAGCGGGGCGCTCGGCTCGGTGCGCATCGGGGGGAGCCGGCGGATCACGGCCGGCGCCCTGGAGGCCTTCGTCGCCGCTTTGACGGCGACGGCCGGCGACGGCGACGTCTGAGCGTCACCGGGCTGGCAGGATCGCCGGATGTTCCCACCGATCGAGCCGTACGGGTCCGGTCATCTCGACGTCGGTGACGGCCATTCGCTCTACTGGGAGACCGTCGGCACCCCCGACGGGCTCCCGGCCGTCTGGTTGCACGGCGGCCCCGGCGCCCCGGCGGGGCCGGGCACTCGGCGCAGCTTCGACCCGGCCCGCTGGAACGCCGTGGTCTTCGACCAGCGGGGCTGCGGGCGCAGCCGCCCGCTGGCGTCCGACCCCGACGCCGACCTGTCGACCAACACCACCGACCACCTGGTCGCCGACGTCGAGTCGCTCCGGGCGCACCTCGGGGTCGACGCCTGGGTGGTCGTCGGCGGCTCCTGGGGGGTGACCCTCGGCTTGGTGTACGCCGAGCGCCACCCCGGCCGGGTCCTCGGCCTGGTGCTGGGGGCGGTCACCTCGGGGCGGCTGGCCGAGACGCAATGGATCACCCGGGCCATGGGCCGGGTGTTCCCCCGGGAGTGGGACGACTTCGTCGGCTTCCTGCCCGAAGCCGAGCGGGGCGGTGACCTGGCCGCCGCCTACGCCCGCCGCCTGGCCGCCCCCGACCCGGCCGTGCGGGAGGAGGCCGCCTTGCGCTGGTGTGTCTGGGAAGACACCCACATGTCCCTCGCCCCCGGCGCCGGTCCCCGCCTGCAGCTGCGGGATCCGCAGTGGCGGCTGGTGTTCGCCCGGCTGGTCACTCACTACTGGGGGCACGGCTGCTTCCTCGCCGACGACGAGGTGCTCGCCAACCTGGGCCGCATCGCCCACCTGCCCGCCACGCTGATCCACGGTCGCCACGACGTGTCCGGCCCGCTCGACACCGCCTGGGAGTTGCACAAGCGCTGGCCGGCCAGCCGGCTGGTCGTCATCGATGACGCCGGCCACTTCGGCGGCAGCATGAACGACTCGTTCACCAACGCCATCGCCGAGATGGCCGACCTGGTCCGGTAGCGGCCAGGAGAGCGGCGGGAGGCAAACGGCGCGGACGGGCCGCGTCGCTGCTCGGGCACTTCCCGGCCGACGGTGGCGCCACGCTCTGGTGGTGCGACGGCTACGTGGGGACGTCGGCGGCGGTACGCGCGGGTCGGCGGGGGGCGACCGCGTCGGCGGCGGCCCGGTCGCGGTCCTCGGCGACCCGGGCGTAGACGGCGAGGGTCATCGCAGGGGTGGTGTGGCCGAGGCGGTGCATGGCGGTGCGCAGGTCGACCCCGGCGGCGACCAGGGCGCTGGCCGCCACCGAGCGCAGGTCGTGGAAGCGCAGCCCAGGCAGCCCGGCCGCCTCGGTGACCGGGCGCCACACCCGAACCCGCCAGTTGACATACGACAGCGGAGCGCCGTCGCGGCTGAGAAAGACCAGGGCGGTCCGGTCGGTGACCGGCACGCCCCGCCGGCGGGGGAGGGCGGCCAGGTCGGCGACCAGCCAGGCGGGGGCGGCCAGGGTGCGCCGGGAGGCGAGGGTCTTGGGGTCGACCAGGTGACCGTGACGGTCGAGCTGCGAGCGCACCGAGATCGTGTCCCGGGTCGGGTCGAGAGCACCGACGGTCATTCCGGCGACCTCCGCCCAGCGCAACCCGAGGATCGCCCCGCACCACATGAACAGGCCCTGCTCGACGCCGAGGGTGCCGGCGAGCCGCTCAAGGTCCCCGGCGCTCAGGTTCGGGCGCTCGACCGGGTCGGGGTGGGGGAGCCGCAGACGGGCCGCGGGGTTACGGCCGATGAGCTCGGCGTCGACGGCGTACTGGAACATCGACCGAAGCGACGCGGCGATGCGGACCACAGTGCGGGCGGCGAGCCCGCCGGCGACCCAACCGTCGACCAGCGCCTGGCAGTCGGCGCGAGTGACAGTCCCGATCGACCGGCCGGCCCGCAGCCCGGGCAGCAGATGGGTGCGGCAGATCGACGCCTCCCGGGACCGGGTGGACTCCCGGCGTCCCGCCCCGGCCGCCAGCCACCGGGCGGCCAGGTCCTCGATTGTCGTGGCCGACGCCCGGGGAGGGATGTACACACCGTCGCCGAGCTGGGCGACCGCCCGGGCCTGGTAGTCGGTCGCCTCCCGCTTGGTGCGGAAGGTCTTCGAGTGCTGCACCCCGTCACGGTCCCGGACCATGACGTCGTAGCGGCGGCCGCCGGCCGTCTCCCGCACCCGGATGCTCACACGCCGATGGTAGGCGTCGGACGTCAGCGGATGTTGGACAGATGTTGGATGGCTCGCAAGCGCAACTGGGGTCAACGTCGCGCACAGCGCTCTGACCAGGAGCTTTGCGGTGGGGCTAGCTGGAATCGAACCAGCGACCTCAGCATTATCAGTGCAAATGTCTCCGACCGACGACTAGCGGTCTGACCAGCCAAGACGTCGATCGTGCGGCCAGCGCCGAACGTCGTCGTGACCCAAACGTGACCCACCGGATTTCAGTCGGAGTCGCCCCCGGGGTGGCCGTCTCCACGGACTCTGAGGTGACTCAGCTGGTGCGGTAGGTCCATTCAACGCACCGGGCTTCTGATCCGTAGTCGCATCCCGGCCATCCAGCCCGTCCGCCCTCGTCCATCAGGGCAGCTCAGATGGGGTGTCGAGTCTTCCCCGTCACCCCGCGTCCGGCCCGTGAACCCCCGTTCATTCGCAAAGCAGTAGCGGGAATCCGATCCCGGCGAGCATCTGACGACCTTCTGATTTGACGGCTCAGCCGGTCACGATCCGGTCAAGAAGCCCAGGCTACCGACCCGACCCCCAGTATCGTCGGGGTTGATGGGCATCCCCGCGACCGTGCCTCGCCAAGCCACCGGCTCCTCTCCCCAGGTGCAGCTGTGACCACGGTGTCGTCCGACGCACTCCCCGAGTTCGGTGCACCGCCCGTCGTCGAGGTCGTCCTTGGAGTCCAGTTCCGCCCCCTTCTCGGTCTCCGGCCCATCGAGCTGGGTCCCCTGCGGGAGGCATGGCGCCCGCACCTCCCGGTGGTCCAGGAGCAGCCGCTCCTGCCTCCTGCCATCGAGGCACCCGACGGCGGGCCACGCATCGCCCAGTTCGTGGTCGGCCCAGCTCTCAACACCCGCGTGTGGTTCCTCAGCGAAGACAGCTCCTCGCTCGTCCAGCTCCAGCACGATCGCCTGACCGTCAACTGGAGGCAGGTTGCGTCCACCGCCTACCCGCGTTATCCGGCGGTGAGGGCCGCCTTCTCGGAGCGGTCCGCGGACGTCGCCCGCTTCGCAGAAGAGCACGGCCTTGGCCGTCTCTCCCTCACCCAGGTCGAGGTGACCTACATCAACGCGATAGAGGCCACCAAGGCGGGGTTGGGGGACCTCAGCAGGGTCCTTCGCCACTGGGACGATCCCTCGATCCACCTCGGCCAGCCGGAGCAGGCCCGCTGCACCCTCGTGTTCCCAGTCCCGGACATCGGCCGTGCGCCCGTGCGCCTGTACGTGGCCGTCGATCCCGCGCAGCGCCCCGACGGCACGCCGTCGCTGTTCCTCACCCTCACTGTCAGGGGCGCTCCGGCCGGAGATTCCCTGGCAGACGCGTTACGATTCATGGATCAAGCTCACACGCATGTCGTCCGAAGCTTCGCGGAGTTGACCCCAGACTCGATGCACGCTCAATGGGAGAGGCGCCGATGACCCTCCTCATGGACCAACCCGCCGCGGCCGGGTCCACCCTCTACCCACGCGGCACCGGTACAGACCCCGACCGCCAGTCCGCCGAGGACTTTTACCAGCGCGGAGCGACGCCCTCCCAGAGGGCCGTCTCCATCCGAGCAGTCGGACCGGACGGGAGCATGCGCCGTGATTGGCTTGCGACGTACATGGAGAGCCAGATCAACGAGCTGCTGACGCTTGGCCCCGGCTGGGACGGCTACCACGCCAACCCCATCACTCTCGACGCCGTGGCGACCGTCGTCGCCGTGGCCGCCCACTTCAGTACGGAGCTGGCCGTCCCACCGATGGTCTTCCCCCTGGCCGACGGCGGCATTCAGATCGAGTGGCATGCCGGACGCGAGTCCGTCGAGATCGAGGTCGACGCCGAGGGCGACGCCCATCTCCTCGTGACGGACGAGACCGGGGCGATCACCGTGAACGTCGAGCTGCCCCCGGACGACCGCGCCGGCTACGCAGCGGCACGGCAGGCGGTGGAGCGGCTGTCCGCCCGTCTGCTCCGCGCCGGCTGAGCGTGGCAGAGGCACCCGGCGCATCCGAAGCTGAGGCTCCGGGCGAGCGAGTCCCCGACGACGATGTCGTCCTTCGGCGTCTCTCGGACAGCAGCCCGGCCATGGTGTTCGTCGACCCGCTAACCGGCGACCGGCGGCCAACGACTGGTGCCTTCCGGGCCAAACCGGACGAAGACGGCGTGTCGGTCTACCGCGAGCAGTTGCTTGTGGCGGCCGGGCTGACCGCCGCTGACGTGGTCACCGCGCCTCTCAATGTGGTGGTGTC
>JAJZWW010000267.1 GCA_021846485.1 Actinomycetes bacterium | reverse complement strand
CTACCAGCCGGCCTGGTGTTCCACGACCTCCGCCACACCGGCAACACGCTTGCGGCGAGCACCGGCGCCAGCACCAGGGAGTTGATGTCCCGCATGGGGCACGCCAGCCCCCGGGCGGCGCTCATCTACCAGCACGCCTCCGCCGAGCGGGACCGGGCAATCGCCGAGGCCCTCGGAGCGCAGATCAGCAGGGCGCAGGAGGCTCGGTCCGCCCAGCCGTCATGACGCAACATCCCAGCGTGGCGGCTCGACACGGTTGCGTTCGAGGTAGGCGTCGATGTCGGCCTCAGCGATCACGATGCACCGGCCCGCTCGGCTGAAGGGGATGCGCCGCTCCTGGACGAGGCGGCGCAGGAGACGCGGCGAGAACGCCGGAAACGTCTCGGCCGCCTGCTGCAGGGTCAGGTACTGGCCCCGAGGAACGATGTCACTTTCGTCCCGGGGGCGGAGGAGCGGCCGATGTGTGGGACCTGGGCTTCCAAGTTCGCCTGGCTCTTGGACTCGCGACACGCCACCTCCTCGCAGGCGGCAACCCGGATGCCGCCTCGCCAGTGGCGTGCCCGCCGCCAGCAGCGCCCAGGCCGACGTAACCGGCTCCGGGCACGACCCAACCCGCCTCCGAGCTTCCCGGCAGTCGCATTGGGCCGCCAGTTCGCCAACTGCATGCGAGCGGACCCATGTGCGTTCCTGAGATGTCAGGGGAGCAGGTCGAAGGCCTCGACATGGCGTGGCCGAACGACCCGGAACTCGCGGTGGTTCAGCGTGGCGACGGCGGTGACCTTGAGCCGTTCGGCGACGGCAACGACGCTGGCGTCGACCAGGCCGAGGCCGAGATCGGCGTACGCACCGATCAGCTCGACGCAGCGAGCCCAGTCAACGCCTTCGAGATCGACACGGATCAGCTCGCCGTCCACGACCGAGCCCAAGAACGCTGCCTCAGCGGCCGGCCCGAGGCGGGACTCGATCAGCCACGAGCTCTCAACGATCACCGGGGTCGGGACCATCAGCTCACCCGGATGGTCGGCCAGCAGCTCGTCGCAGGAGTGGTGGTCGCCGTCCGCGGCATCAGCGACCGCGAAGAGGACGCCGGTGTCGACAACGATCAAGGCGATGGTCTCAGAGGTCGGCGGCGGTCTTGTCGGCCAGGTCGGCGGCGATGATCTCTTTGTGGCGGCGGGCGATGTCCCCGCCTCCGGAACCCGACGAGCCGGCCGCCGAGAAGCTCAGTCGCCTCCGGGGCGCAAGCTGTGCCTCGATTGCATCGATCGCCACCTGCTCAGGGGTCTGACGACGCGCCCGCGCGGCTTCCTCAAGCCGGCGGGCCAGCTCCTCTGGCACCTGCACGCGCAGCGACATCACCCCCAGCCTAGAACGATGGACGCCCGGCCCTCGCCGCTCTCAGCCGCGGCCACCGCCTGCACCGTCTCCCCAGGTCTCGATCGCCGCCTCGCTGCCCGCACTCTGCCATCTGGACAGGCGCTCGATCCACCAGCGCAGCACTCAACCCGCTGTCCCCCATCCGCCCCGGCCGCCTGACCCTATCTGGTCATACACGATGGGCACTTGAGGAAGACGGGCGGCCCGCAGCGCTTGTCGAGGGCCACCGGAGATGCGATAGCGGCGCGAGGGCGCCAGCCGAGAACAGGCGGGCACACGCCTCTACGAGGGGCCGGAAGCGGCTGTGATCGGAGCTGCCGGACCGTCGGTGGCGGAGGCTGCCCGCCCGCCCCTCGAGGTAGACCCCGGCCCCCGCCACTGGCGACGGCTAGGCGATGGAACAGAGCGCCTTTTGGCGGCGATGACGGCGGCAGACCTGTCGACAGAAGTCGATCATCAACTCCTCGTGATGCTGGCCGAGGACTGATCGCTGGCCGTTCACTGGCCCGCCCGGCTCATTCCCGGGCGCGAGCTGGCCGAGACCGCCATGGGAAAAGAGCACCGGGCGGCGGCCGCCGCACTCGACACATTCCCCGGGGCCCTCCATACGCCGACAGTCCGACTAGCCATCCGGGCGCCGGTTGACCTACCCGTCGATCCGATGCAATGAGCTTGCCCGCTGTCACGGTTTCGCCGGATACGAAGCGATCTCCACCGGCTGCTCAAGATCGGGACATGGGCCGCCGACCCAGCCGTCACATGGCTGCTCGACGCTGCCGGACAGCGCGCTCCCGAGCGAGCAGAGCTGGCGCTGGTGCACGACGATCCCCGCGCTCGCCACCTGGTCATCGATGGCACCGGCCGGCGTCTGGTGTCATCGAGTGGGGCGACCTGTGCCTGACCGCCCCTGCTGTCAATCTCAGCCCCACTTGCGCACGATGCCGCCTTGGACGCCCCGACCTCGCCCACTTCCTCGACGCTACATGCCAGTCGAATCCGCCGGGGAACTCCTAGTCGGAGCGTTGGCGGTCCGTCTCAACACGCTCCTCGCCGGGTACGCCGCCGCCAACCAACACCCGGCCCTGCTCGCCGAAGCCCTGGCCGGTCTGCACGGCGCGCCACGCTGACCGCCCCATCCGGGATGGGTCAGCGGCCCGGGCGGGGGCGCAACGGCGCTGTCGGAGCCTCGGCCGGCGCGAGGGAGATAGGTGTTCGGGCGGTGGGTGTAGCGATGGCGGCGAGCCCGCTGACGACCACCCAGCTGGCGGCGATCCCGAGGACGGTGGTGGTGCCGAGGGCGTCGGCGGCGATCCCAGCGGCGCTCATCCCGATGGGCACGGCGAGCAGTCCGCCGACGGTGACGATGGCGCTCGCCCGGGAGAGCAGCTCGTTGGGGATGTTGGCCTGGAGGGCGGTGGTGGTGAAAGTGTTGTAGGCGGAGGTTTGGGCCCCGGCGGCGAGGCCGGCGCCGGCGACCGCCCAGATCGGCGCGTGGACAGCGAGCAGGGCCAGGAGTGGGGCGAGGGCCAGGCTGAGGCAGTAGGCGGTGAGCAGCGGCCGGCGGGGGTCCCAGCGCAGCGTGACCGCGCTGGCGGCGAGCGCTCCGGTGGCGTAACCGGCGGCGATCGCCGCCCACGCGCCGGCGCCACCGAGATACCGGTCGGCGACGAGCGGTCCGAGGACGAACAGCGGGCTGACAGCGACAGTGTTGAGCAATGCGACATGGGCGGCGTAGGTGCACAACCATCGTCGCTCGGCGACTGCGGCCCATCCTCCCGCCAGGTCACTGAGCAGCCGGCGCGGGATTGGGGCATGGGCGGTGAGCTCAGGGCCGGGCAGGACGGCGAGGCTGACGGTGCTGGCCGCGAAGCTGACGGCATCGATCGCGAACGCGACGCCGGGGCCGACAGCGGCGACCACCGCTCCGCTGGCGGCGACAGCGACGACGGCAGCGACCGCCGCCGACATGGCCAGCAGCGAGTTGGCCGCCCGGAGCTGCCCTTGAGGGGCCAGGTCGGCGACGAGGCCTTTGGAGGCCGGGGAGAACACGGCGCTGGCCGTCCCTGCGACAGCTTGGAGAACGGCGAGGGACCACAGCTGGGCGTGCCCGCTCAACAGCAGGGCGGCGGTAGCAGCCTGGACGACGCTTCGGGCCGTGTCAGCAGCGAGCATGATCACCCTGCGGGCGTAGCGGTCACCGAGCACCCCTCCGACGAGGAAGAAGACGATGCTCGGGGCCCGGCTGGCAAGCAACACGACCCCCAGGGCCGCAGCCGACCGGGTCAAGGACAGCACGGCGAACGCCAACGCCAGGCCAGAGAAGGCGTTGCCAGCCGCTGAGAGGGTCTGACCAGTCCAATAGGTTCGGAAGGGCCTGTCAGCGAGCACCGCCAGCGCCCGCGGGCGGCCACTCCCACCGGCGTCGAGTGCTGCCGTCGGCCCGCTCGGATCAGGCACCGCTCGGGCGCACCGGCATGGTCCACACACTGAAGGTGCCGCTATCCGCCGAGCGCAGGACCACCGGGCGCAGAGCGTCGCTGACCTCGATCACGACGTCAGGGCCGACCAGACCGGCCAGCGCCTCGCCCACGAACCCGGGGTTGACCAGCAGCTGCCGGGGCGGCCCGTCCCAGGACGCGGGCAGCGACTGGAGGATGTCGTCGCCGGCCACCTCGAGCGCCCCGGCCCGCAAGGTCAAAGACGCTGTCGCGGAGCTCACGGCGGCCATCGCCTCCACCAGAGGCCGCCGGGCGGTGACCGCCCGATCACCCGCAGGGAGGCCGCCAAGGAGTTGCTCGTAGTCTGGGAAGCCGTCAGCAGCGCCGCCCAACTCGACGACCTGACCGTCGACGGCCGCGGTCAACGTCCCGCCGGCGGTGCCCTGGCGGAGCCACACCGAGGTGTCCCTGGCGTGCGAGCACGCAAGCCGGAGCTCGTCGAGCCCGCTGCTCCCGACGAGCGCTCGCAGCTCGCCGGCGCCCTCGTCGACGACCAGGTCGCGCACGGCCAAGCGGTAGCTATCGGTAGCCACCATGCGCAGTGAGCCGTCCCGGACCTCGACCAGCACCCCGGCCAGCTCCGGGCGGCCGCCTTGACCGGGAACAGCGAACGCCACCTGCCCGAGAGCCGCCAACAGGGCCCCAGCGGTCACCCGCCAGCCATGATCGGGGTCGGACCCTTCGCCGGTGACCAACCAGCCTCGCACCTCCCCCACGCTGCGGCGCAACGCCTCCAGGTGCTCCTCGAGCCCGGCGGCGTGCGCCTCGAACAGCCAGGCCCTCCCGGCCCGATCCGCGGCCAGCAACCGTCCGATCTGCTCGACGGGCATCTCCGTAGCCCGCAACCGCTTGACCAGCGAGGCCTCGGCCACCTGACCCTCCGAGTAGTAGCGGTAGCCCGTGGCGTCGTCGACCGCCACTGGCACCACCAGCCCGCACTCGGCGTAAAACCGCAGCGCGCTCACCGACAGCCCGCATCGCCGCCCGAACGCCGCGATCGTCAGAAGGTGCTCCACACCCCAGAGCCAACAGCCTCCACCAACCTGAGAGTGTAGGGTGGCGGGGAGGAGCTTCCCCTCCCCGCTCCCGTCAAACCGGACGTGAGCCTCTCGACTCATCCGGCTTCCTCCTCCGGCTGGCCCGCATAAGGCTCCTCTCTGTCGCCAGATTGGCCAAA
>JAJZWW010000266.1 GCA_021846485.1 Actinomycetes bacterium | reverse complement strand
CCCTGCTCGCCGAGAACCCTGGCCCGCCGGCATCCTGGCCCCTCACCGGCCGCCCCGCCTACCGAGTTCGCGTCGGTGACTACCGCATCATCTACACGATCCATGACGACCTCCTCCTGGTCGTCGTCGTGACCCTGGGCCACCGGCGAGACGTCTACCGGTAGGGGCACAGAGAACCCACCGGTCCTGGCACTCCTCCCGGCAGTATGCCCGCCCCGGAATCGGCAGGGCGTGGCATCGCCTGTTCGGGGCTACCCGGGGTGGCTGGACAGACCGCCGCCCGCCGGTGATGCCTTACGTATGGGCTGTCCGCGAGTGCTGACGCTGCTCCCGGCGTTCCCGGAGCGCTTCTCCTGCTCGCTCGCGGACAAGTGGGACGATCACGGGTTCGGGATGTACGCCTGGTGACCGCCGGCGAGGGCGTGGTCGGCCGTTCCGGATTGCGCTCCAAGGTCCTCGGCGGCACTCGGGAGATCGCGGTCGGGTTACCGCTCGGTGCCGTAGCTGTGGGGACGCGGGGTCCGACGGCGGCGGTGGACCAGATCGTCGCGACCGCTGCCCTTGCCTCGCTGGCCGCCTCGGTCGTCGCCACCGTGGGGGCCGGCCAACGCAGCGTCGCTGCGGGTCCTGGAGAGGGTGGGCTTCGCCTTCGAGCGGGACGTCGAGCAGGCAGGGAGACGATGCACCTGTAGCGGCGGCGCCTGCGGTTCGAGCCGTGGGGGCGGGCCAGGGCGTGATCACCGCCGCCGATGGCTGCCCTGTCGACCTGTACGCTGCCCTGCCGACCGACGGGCGGACCGAGACGATCCGCCAGCTCGGTGAGGGATTGGTGCTCGTGGTGGCGGTCAGCCGCAGGCGGACACGGGCGATCGGTAGAGGGTGTAGCTGTTGGTGAACGGGGTCTAGTAGTAGAGCCGGCCGTGGTCAGCGATCGCGGTGCCGCCGGTGAGGAGGTGGGTGGGGAGTCGCGCGGTGACCGCGTCGGTGCGTCCGTTGATGCAGAAGCTGCCGGGCATGGCCGGGATGTCGGCGAGCAGGGTGGTGCCGTTGGCGAAGAGGTTGGCGTGGTTGCCGCCCGTGTCGGAGCGGAGGATGGTTCCGGTGTCCAGGGCGACGGTGCCGTAGCCGTTGGCCATGCTGCCATCGAGGACGGCCCACAGTTGGTGGCCGATGATGGTGACGGGTTGGATCCAGCCGCCCAGGTTGCCGGTGGATGGGAAGCGCTTCAGGGGTTGCCCGGTCTTGGGGTCGAGAACGGCCAGGTAGTCGCCGATGACGTTCTTGCGGCCGGGGAGCGCAGCGACGAGTTCGGTGCCGGAGGCGTTGGCGGCGAGGCCGACGCCTCCCAGGGCCCCAGGGCGGTCAGCTTGCGCTGGCCGAGGAGTTGGCCGTGGGGTGAGACCTTTGTCGCCGCCAGCGGCGGCCAGGCTGCCGGACGCCGCCAGCCCGGGGCTGCGTCCTGGCAGGGCGAGGCGGTGCTGTACCCGGACCGTCCCGACCACCCCCACCCGCACGCAACTGAGCCGGACAGCAAGCCCGAGTCAGTCATCGACGGCCGTACGGCACGGCACCTCTGGGACGGTCGCGCCCGAAGGATTGCTCATCGGGACAGTGTTCCGCGCCAGATGTACAGAGGCCGACGGAGCCGGTCTGCTCGCTGAAGCGGCCGTCGGGGGGAGGGGAGGCAGTCGCTAGCAAATGCTGCAGCTCGGTGTCGTTGTCGAAGTCCCCGAGGCGGTTGGCGGGGGGGCTGAGCCGGACAACGACTAGACCGACGCGGCGATCTCCTCGGCGTCGCTCCACCACCCACCCGGGACACCTCCAAGTGCTGCGGAGCGGTGAAGCCCGCCGCCCGGTACAACCCATGTCCCGGCCGCCGGCGAGCTACTCGCGCTCGTCGGCCTCGTCGACGTACTCCCATGCGTCGACGTGAGCGCTGTGGCGGTGGACGGTGACCACGGTCGCCCCGGCACGGGAGATCTCCCGGGCATGCTCCTCCGCCGCCTCGTCGGTGTCGAGGTCTTGCTCGCTGGCGTCGCCGCCGGAATTGGTGAACCGGTACCTGGGCACGGCCGGCACCCTACGCGAGCCGCCCACCGGGCGGGTTGCAGGTCGGTCGTCGGCACCTTGCACGAGCAGGCCCCGCGCCGGCCACGGCAGCTCCGCTCCCGGGCCCTCCAAGCGGTCGCGGTGGCGCTCGAGCAGCGAGCTGACCTGGCGGGCGAGCCGAGCGAGGGCGTCGAGCTGGTCGGTAGTGAAGCGGCGAGGTTCGAAGTCGAGCACGCACAGGGTGCCGAGCGGCAGGCCCTCCCGTCCGATCAGGGGCAGCCCGGTGTAGGCCCGCAGGTGGGGCTCGCCGGTGACCAGCGGGTTGGTGACGTAGCGGGCGAGCGAGAGGGTGTCGCGCGCCACCAGGCGCAGCTCGCTCGCCACGACGTCGGAGCACAGCGACGCCGACCGGTGGGCCCCGACCATGACCGCCGGAAGTCCGGTCGACGCCTTGAACCACTGCCGGTCGGAGTCGACCAAGGTGACCATCCCGGCCGGCGCGCGGCACGCCTGGGCTGCGAGCACCACGAGCCGGTCGTAGTCCGGCTCGGCCGGTGTGTCGAGGATGCAGTAACGTCGCAGCGACTTGAGTCGCTCCCGCTCCCGGCGGTGGATCCAGACCCCGCTGAACGGAGCGTGGATCCCGACGCAGGCGTGCGCTCCGAAGAGGCACCCGCTCATCCACCCAGTGGACCGGGCCCGGGGGGCCGCCTACCAGGTGCGCCCGCGTCGTTCCACCGGTGCATCCGCGCCATTGGACGCGACCGCGTCTGGCTCCGTCCCTCTCCGGACTCAAGGGTTGCGGTGAGCGAAGAGGGGGCCGGCGTGGAGAGTCGAGGAGCAGTCGCCAGCGCGGAGGTGGCCCTCGACCCGCCGCGGTTGGTCCTGCTGTTCCGCTCGGGGAGCGCGACGTGGTTCGCCGCGGCGCTGGGCCTCGCCGTCCCAGGGGCCTCTGGATGCCCGGAGGTGGCCGTCGGTCGTCCCGCCTCCCGGGGCGGCGAGACGGTGGTCGAGCTCGGCTGGTCGCACGGTCGCCCGAGCGGCTCGTTCGAGCGCTTCGCCGGCCGGCTGCAGATCCGCCCTGGCGGTCCCGGGACGCTCCTGCGGATCGAGGGGGTCGCCTACGGCTGCACCGGCGCCGGGGACGAGCAGGTGCTCGCCAGGGTGCTGCAGTGGGTGGCCCGCGCCGCCGAGGGCGCCTACTCCCCGGGGTAGTCGACGATCCCGCGGCGGACCGCGACGGAGACCGCCTCCAGCTTGGAGTGCGCCCCGAGCTTGGTGAGGACCGACTGCACGTAGTTGCGGACCGTGTTGGTACTGAGGAACATGCGCTCGCCGATCGCCCGGTTGGTCAGGCCGTGGGTCATGAGCACGAGCAGTTCGCTTTCCCGGGGCGTGAGCCCCGCCGGCGGACGGTCCTCCCCACGGGTCAGCTTGGGCAGGAGACGGGCGAGCACCGCGGGCGACACGAGGGACTCGCCGCCGACGACTGCCCGCACCGCCTCGCACACCTCCGCCGCCGCCCGGTCCTTGGTGAGGAAACCCGAGCAGCCGGCGTCGATCGCGTCGAGCAGCACCCGGTCGTCGGCGTCGCCGGTGAGGATCACCACCTGGATGGGGGAGCCCCCGGCGAGCAGCCGGCGGGCGAGCTGCCCCCCGTCGAGGTCGGGGAGGTAGTAGTCGACCAGGGCCACGTCGGGACGGCTGCGCTCCACCAGGGTGACCGCCTCGGCAGCGGAGGCGGCGGTGCCCACCACGTCGAGACCTTCCTCGGCGAGCAGGCGGGCCAGGCTCTCGGCAAACATCCGGTGGTCGTCGACGACGACCACCCGGGCCCTCTCAGGGGTCACCGAGCGCCGCCCGGATCGCCCTCAGCAGCTCCCCCTCGCCGGCCGACTTGGGCACGACGAGGTGGCCGGCCGGCGCCCCGCCGGGGCTGTAGCCGGTGGTCATGACCACCGGCACCCCGGGGGCGAGACGCCGGATCTCGCCGGCCAGCTCGCCACCGCCCATCGGCGACATGGCCACGTCGGTGAGCACCGCGGCGACCGGCTCGCCCGCCGAAGAGATCAGGGACAGGGCCTCAGCGCCGCCGGCGGCCCGCAGCACCCGGTAGCCGGCGGCTTCCAGGACGCGCTGCGTCGCGGCGCGCAGCGCGGAGTCGTCCTCGACGACGAGGATCAGCTGGCCTTGGCCAGCAGGTCCGGCCGGGTCCCTGGGCGCAGCCGGGGCGTCGGGAAGCTGGTCGACCAGGGGCAGGCGGATCGAGACTGTGGTGCCCGATCCGGGCGTGGAGTCGATGGTGACCTCGCCGCCGGCGCGCTGCACTATTCCGTAGACGGCGGCCAGCCCGAGGCCGGTTCCCTGGCCGCGCGGCTTGGTGGTGAAGAACGGCTCGAACGCCCGGGCGGCCACCTCGGGGTCCATGCCCGGCCCGGTGTCGGCGACCTCCAGCACCACCGTGGCGGGGGTCCCGGTGGGGTCCGTCCTGGTCGAGATCGTCAGGCGCCCCCGGCCGCCGAGGGCGTCAGCGGCGTTGGTCGCCAGGTTGAGCAGGACCTGGTCGAGCTGGTGGCGGTCGACGACGACGACCGGCTGGGTGGGCGACAGGTCGACGACGACGTCGAGGCCGGCACCGACGGTGCGGCCGAACAGCTCCCCGACGCTGTGCACCGACTCGTTGAGGTCGACCCGCTCGGGTTGCGTCGGGTCCCGCCGGGCGAAGGCCAGCAGCTGGCCGGTCAGCTCCGCGGCGCGGCCCGCCGCGGCCTGGATCTCCGCGACGTCGGCGCGCGCCTGGCCGGGCAGCTGCTGGTGCCCGAGGAGGGTCGCGTAGTTGAGGATCACCCCGAGGAGGTTGTTGAAGTCGTGGGCCACGCCGCCGGCCAGGCGCCCCAGGCTCTCCAGGCGGTCGCCACCCACCCGAAGAGCCGCTCGGCGGCGGCGTTGGCCAGCTCGATGCGGCCGTCGGAGCCCACCCCGACGATCGCGTCGGGAGCAGATCG
>JAJZWW010000265.1 GCA_021846485.1 Actinomycetes bacterium | reverse complement strand
TCTCGCGGTGCTCCACGAACGCATCGTGGCTGGTCAGCAGGGCTGATCTCAGAAACGCGGGCTGTTGCCCACGCTACAACATCGTCGCGCATTGCGCAGATCTTGCGGAGCAATGTCATAGGTGGCCAGGCCGGCGGCCACGAGCGGGTCATCGGCGAGGGCCGTCAATCGGAGCGGCCAGCGCCCACCGTAGGGCGGGTGCTCGCCCGCTTCGTCGAAGAGGGTGGTGCTGCGGCTGCGCCCGGTGGGGTCATGACCGGTGCCGGTCCACACGGCCAGCCACCCGGCCCGGCGCAACGCCCGGGCCCAGCGTTGGGTCAGGGCTCGTGGCGCACCCGCCCACAACGCCTGGGTCACCCCGAGGCCCCGGGCCCGCGCGGCGGTCGTGCGAGCCGCACGCGGAGCGTCCGCCGGCACGGTGACCTCGGCCCGGCGACGGGCGGCGAGCTCAGCGGCGGGGAGCACCCCCCGCCCGAAGTCGGAGAACGCTTCGAGGACCGCACCGAGCGGGGTGCTGGCCAGGTAGCAGGCTCCATCAGGGGGGGCCAGGTCGAAGCGACCGGCCACCTCCGGGTCGTCACCGACGGACGCGAACCACCACGGTGAGGAGCGTCCGGCCCGGTAGACGCGGTGCAGGACGCGCCCGACCAGGCGCTCGGCGGGGAGGGCGGCGAGCGCAGCCGGTTCGGGCGGCTCTCCGAGCGGCACTACTGGGCGGCGCGAGCAGCGAGGCGTCGGGCGACGACGAGCACGGCGTCGGTGCCACCCGACGCCAGCGCGTCGAGTGGGCGACGCTCGTCGAGCGCCGGGTTGGTCCCGGTCAGCCAGGCGGCGATCCCTGCCGGGGTAAGAGCCCCGCTCAGCACCCGGACCACCTCGGCAACACCGGGAAGCTGGCGGCGCCCGTCGAACTGGAACGCGGGATAGGCGGGGCGCCCGTCACTACGAGCAAGGCGCAGCAGGCGAGCGTCTTTGGAGACCGCCTGCTCTGAGCGTCCGAGCAGATCGGCCACCTGGGCTCCGGTCAGGCTGAAGCCCACTTGGTCCACCCATGCGCTTGTCGCAATGTCGGCCTGCAGGACCCGGGCGGCCAGTCGGACCGCTTCGGGGGAGGCCTGCGCTTCAAGTTCGGCCAGGCTCATCGCAGTCACCTCCAGACGTTGGTCAACTTTCTCAACTTGCCTACGTCGTATCAGGTTGAGCCCTGAGAGGCCGGTGTTCGGCCGGCGACCACCTCCAGGAGGTAGTCTTGCGACAGCTTCTCAGTAGGCTCAGCGGGGAAGATGCCGACGCTCGACGAAGCCCTCCGCCTCAAGCGCTCCGGGGACCTCGACGGAGCGGTCATCGCCCTCGAAGCGGTCCTCGCCGCGCGCCGATCCCCCGTGGCCCTGGCCCACCTCGCGGACGCCCAGGTCAGGAGGGGCCGCTACGAGGAAGCGGCCGGAGCCCTCGACCGGGCCGAGGCGGCGGCCGGCGCGACCGCCTTCACGTCACGGGTCCACGGGGACCTGCACTACAAGGGGGGGCGGTGGGCGGACGCGGCGCGCTGCTACGAAGATGCCGCCGCTCTCGGAGACGACGGGGACTGGCCGCTCGTTCAGCTGGCCAGGTGCCGGCTCAAGATGGGTGACCCGGACGGCGCCCAGGGGGCCGCCGCGCGGGTGGTCGAGCGTCGGCCGGAGTCCCCAGGTGGGTGGGTGGTGCTCGGCGACATCGCCATGCAGAGGGGCCGGCTCGACGAAGCCGAGGCGCGCTACGCGCTGGCCCACGACCACGACCCCTCCGACGAGTGGGCCTACGCCAAGCTGGTCGAGGCCCGGCTGGTCGGCCTCCCCCCCGACAAGCGCGACCGCGAGGTCCAGGTGCTGTTGAAGACCACCGGCCGGGACAACAAGCACCTGCTCGGGGTGCTCGCCCGGATACGCGGCGAGCAGGGAGATCAAGGGGCGGCAGCCGACGCGTGGGGCCGGCGGGCGCGATCGGGAGACCTGTTCGCCCGCAAGCAACAGGGCTTCGCCCTGCGCAAGGCCGGCCGGCTGGACGAAGCGGCGGGGGTGCTCGGGGCATGCCTGGCCGCCGACCCCGAGGACCGCTACGTGTTCAGCTCCTACGTGAGCCTGCAGACCGAGCGCGGTGCCGTCGAGGAGTTGCGGCACACCCTGGAGGAGGCGCTCCCCCGCGCCGGTAGCCGCCGGGGCGCGTACTTCGGAGCGCTACGCAAGCTGCCGCTCCCCGAGCAGTGAGCGACCCGGTGATCGGCGACCTGGTCGAGGTCGCCGACGTCGAGACCGTCGTCCGCCTCGACGAGAGCGGTGGGCGCCTCGCCGAGCTGGTGCTCACCGGTGACGTGGTCGACAGCCTTCGATCGGTGCTCGGCGCTTCCGCCGCCGCTTCGGCGAGCGGGGCGGGGTTTTTCGTCGTGGGGCCGTTCGGCTCGGGAAAGTCCCACTTCCTCGCCGCCGCCGGCGAGCTGCTCGCCGACCCGGCGGCGGCGAGGAGCCTGAGCGGTTGGGATCCCGCCCTGCGCGCCCTGGCCCTCTCCGCGAGGTCGTCGCTGGCCGTGCGGGTCCCGCTGGTCGAGTACCGGTCGGGAACGCCCTTGGAGGACGTGGTCGCACAACGGGCGTGGCAGTCGCTCGGGCAGCCCCGGTCCGGCGCCGGCTGGGACCGGCGCGCGAGTTGGGGCGCCTTTCTCCGAGCGGTGGAAGACGAGGGCCACCAAGGCGTGCTCCTCCTCCTCGACGAGCTGAGCGAGTTCCTGCGGGCGAAGCAGGGACCGGCTCTCACCGAGGATCTCCGCTTCTTGCAGTTCCTCGGCGAGTGGACCCGGGAGGCGCCGGTGGTCGTGCTCGCCGCCCTGCAGGAGAGCATCGAGGAGGTCGCCAACGTGAGCCAGAGGGAGCTGGCCCGCATCCGCGACCGCTACCAGCCCAGCCTGGCGCTGTCCATGCGCCACGTGGAGGACCTCGTGCGGGGACGGCTCGTGCGCCTGCGCCCCGAGGCCGCCCCCTGGATCGAGAGGGCATGGCAGGAGACCTCCGCCGCCTTTCCCGCCGCCCCCGGCGGCCAGGAGCGCTTCGAGCGCTGCTACCCGCTGCACCCGGAGACCCTCACGCTGCTCGAAGGCCTGCGGTTCGTGCTCTCCCAGCAGCGGGGCGTGGTCGACTTCATCTGCCGTCGGGTCGCCGCCAACCTCGACCGGCCCTACCCGGCGCTGGTCACCCCCGACGAGGTCTTCGACCACTTCCGGGGGCGGCTCCACGACCGGATCGAGACCGCCCGCTTCGCCGACACGGTCGTCCCGTACTTCGAGCGTGCCGCCGGGGAGCTGCTCGACGCCGCCGACGTGGACCTGGCCCTCCGGGCGGTGAAGCTGCTGTGCCTGCTCGCGGCCTCCCCCGTCGAGCGACCGCGCACGGCTGCCCAGCTGGCCTTCATGCTGTTGTGCCGGGTCAGCGACCTCGACCCGTCGGCCAACGTCTCCTATCTCGAGGCGGTCGTGCTCGAGCCGATCGTCGCCGCCGGCGCCTACGTCGTCGCCCGCCCGGACGCCAACGCCACCGCGTACACGGTGCAGCTGGACGCCGACGCGTCGCTGGTGGCGCAGGCCCGCGTGGCGCAGGCCCGGGCCGAGTTGAGCGCCGGGGACCGTCGCCTGGTGGCGACCCTGGTGGAGCTCGGCTCGTCGCCGGTCCTGCCCTTGCAGCTGGCGGCGGAGATCGGCCCGGCGCGCCGCCAGGTGCTGTGGCACAACACCTTGCGCGAGGTGGTCGTCGGCACCGGGCGGGTCGCCGAGCTCACCCCCGAAGACGCCCGCCACCTCGTGGCCCGAGCCCGGGCGGCGGGGGCCGAGGGCTTCGTGCTCATCGGGGAGGTCGAGCTCGACGAGCCAGGAGACGCCCGCCGGCGGGCCCGCTCCCTGGCAGCGACCGCCGAGCGGCTCGCCGTGTGGACCCCCGACGTGCTCCGCCCCGACGAGATGGAGTCCCTCCTCGACATCCACAGCCGCCGTCTGGTGTCGGGGGCGGCCGCCGCCGAGGGTAGGGACGAGCTGGTCGAGGCGCTCTCCCGGCGCGCCGAGGCCGACGCCGCCCAGGCCCGGGAGATCCTGCGCCGGGCCTACTTCGAGGGGGCTGTCGCCTACCCGGGAGGCTCGCCGCAGGGGGGCAGCGCCGCGCTGGACCTGCCGTCTCTTGCCGGCCTGCCGTTCGACCGGCAGCTGGCCGCCCTGGCCGATCCGCTCCTCTCCGCCCTGCACCCGCGCCACGCGGAGGTGATGCCGCGCCGGGAGCTGGTCGGCGACCGGGTGGTGCGCCAGCTGATCGAGGAGGTGATCGCGCCCGGCCGGTTGGGCGCCGTCGGCCTGGCACGAGGCCAGCTGCGCCCCCTGGTGGAGGGCTACCTGACGCCGCTCGGCCTGGCCCGCCTCCGCAACGACGGCGTCACGGTCTCCCCGGACCCGGCACGGAGCCCGGCGGTGGCCGAGACCCTCCGCCTGGTGGGCGACGGGGAGCCGGTGGTGGCACCCGACGTGGTGCGGGCCCTCGCCGACGGACCTCTCGGGCTCAGCGCACCGGAGGCCCTGTTGGTGCTGAACGCCTGCGTGCAAGCGGGGCTGGTCGAGGCGTGGCGGGGGAGGAAGCGCCTGGCGGAGACGTTCTCGACGGTGGCGCCGAGCGACCGCCTGGGACCGGGGGAGCTGGTCGAGCCCCGGGTGCGCGCCGGTGTCGCCGCGCTGGCGCCGATCACCGGCCCCGGCCCCCTGGAGCCTTGGACCGCAGCGGTCCAGGAGGACGCGTGGCGCTACGCGTCGAGCTGGCTCGAAGCCCGGCGGGAGGACCTGGCCCAGGTGCGCGCCGGGCTGGCCCGCATGGAGGAGGTGCCCGCTCTGGCCTTGGCCTCCGCCGACGTCGGACCCGTCCTCGGTGACATGGCCGTCGTCGGGTCGGCGGTGGCTTCCCTGGAACCCTCGGCAGACCCGGGGGCAGCGGGTCCCCGGGAGCCAGTGGGGCTCGACCCCGACCCTGCCGGAGCCGACCCTGCCGGAGCCGACCGCGCCGGCGGGG